>CAXMLT010000202.1:0-13563 GCA_964194245.1 uncultured Hyphomicrobium sp. | reverse complement strand
CCAACACCGTGATCATCATGAAGAGGGAGCCGATGAGGGCGGCGCCGATGCCGGCGGTCTCCGGGTTGCTGGAGGCGCCGTTGGTGAAGAGGCCGGTGTTGAACTTTTTCTCCAACACGCCGGCCGCGGTCGCCTTGTCGATCCATTCGACCTGCTGGTCGGAGAGCTTGCGCGTCTCGGGCGGCAGCTTGCGGTCGAGCTGGCCTTTGAGCAGCGAGTCGACACGGCCGCTCGCGAGCACCCAGATCGGCACCGTCTTTCCGATGAGGAGGGGATCGGCCTGCACGACCTTGCGGATTTCGACGTCGACGTCCTTGGAGAGAAGGCCCGCGACTTCCTTCATTTGGGGTTTGTTCGCCGGGTAAACGCCGAGCGCGGTCGCGAGCGCGCGCCGGGCCAGCAGCGTATAGTCGGCGGCTTGCAGCGCGTTCTGATCGTGTGTGCCGGACGGATCGATCACCGCGCGATCGAGCATTACGTTGAGCTTGAACGAGGACTGCACGAACGCGGTGTAGCCCTTGGAGATGATGCTGGTGAACAGGATCGCCAGGAACGCAAGCCCGAACAGGATCGCGGCGATGCCGTAGAGCCGAAAACGGCGCTCGGCGGCGTAGCGGCGCGCGATGCCGCGCTTGACCTCGGCCTCGGTGCGAGGCGCGAACTTGGTCGGGGCGGGAGCCGTTGCCACGGTCATTATTCGTATTGCTCCCTGTATTTGCGCACAATGTAGAGCGCGTAAATGTTGAGGCCCAGCGTGAACACGAACAGCGTCAACCCGAGAGCGAACGCGACCAACGTTTGCGGCGAGTTGAACTCGAGGTCGCCCGTGAGCTGGCTCACGATCTTCACGGTGATCGTAGTCACCGGCTCCAGCGGATTGAGCGTCAGGTTCGCGGCGATGCCGGCGGCGAGCACGACGATCATGGTCTCGCCGATGGCGCGCGAAGCTGCGAGCAGCACTGCGCCAACGATACCGGGCAGCGCGGCCGGGAGCACGACGCGGCGGATGGTCTCCGACTGCGTCGCGCCGAGCCCGTAGGATCCTTCGCGCAGCGACTGCGGAACCGCGTTGATGATGTCATCCGACAGCGAGGAGACGAACGGGATCAGCATTACGCCCATGATGAAGCCAGCCGTGAGCACGCTCGTAGCCGAGACGTTGAGCCCGATAGTGGCGCCGGCGTCGCGCAGGAAGGGCCCAAAGGTGATGAGCGCGAACAAGCCGTAGACGATGGTTGGGATGCCGGCGAGAATCTCCAAGAGCGGCTTTGCCGCCGTGCGCACGTGCCGGTTGGCATACTCCGACATGTAGATCGCGCTGAAGAGCCCGACGGGCACCGCTACTAAAAGCGCGACGATGGAGATGTAGAGAGTGCCCCACAGCAGCGGCAGAAGCCCGAACTGCCCCCCTCCACCACCCGCGTTCCCGGCGGCGGAGAAGCGGGGGTCCCATACGGTGCCGAGGAAATAGTCGAGCGGAGAGACGAAGGAGAAGAAGTGGATGGTCTCGAAAAGCATCGACAGAATAATGCCGACGGTGGTCAGGATCGCGACCGTCGATGACAGCACGAGCGCGACGAGCACCACTCGTTCGACCATATTGCGCGCGCGCAGCTGCGGGCGGATGCGCGCTAGCCCGAACAGCAGGCCGAGGAGCACGAGCCCAGCGACGGCGGCCGTATTGAGGAGCCGACTCCAACGCTCATACTCTACCTGGTCGTAGGCCGC
The DNA here is from genome assembly GCA_964194245.1 of uncultured Hyphomicrobium sp. Lineage (GTDB taxonomy): Bacteria > Pseudomonadota > Alphaproteobacteria > Rhizobiales > Hyphomicrobiaceae > Hyphomicrobium_A. The sequence goes on along the minus strand of CAXMLT010000202.1, from coordinate 11,835 downwards.
GGTGATGACAAATGGCTCGGGCGCCGAGCCCAGCGCCACGCCGCGGTCCTGCAGGATGCGCAGCGCGTCGTCGGGAGCGGCAAAGCCGAAGCGCACGCGCTTGATGACCTCGTAGTCCTCGCGCGACAGCGTGGGAAGGCCCTTTGCCACCGACGAGATGCGGCCGATAGTGAGCGACTGCTCGGCGGGAGACAGGCTGCGCACGCTCTGCGGCAGCGTCTCGCCGACCAAGTGGCGAATGACGCCCGGCTCGGCCGCAGCCCAGACAAGCGTGACGATAAGGGCCGGGAGAATGCTCCAGATGGCGAGGTAGGTGCCGTAATAACCGGGGCGCGAATGCATGCGCGCCTCGCTGGAGAGGGCCTGCGCGCGCGCGCGCCAGACGCCAAGCACGAAAGCGGTGAAGCCTGCAGCCAGCAGCGCTAGAAGGATGGCGATTACTGACACCGGGTGGCCCTTCTCGGCGATCGGGCTTGCAATAGCCGATCACGCCGCAAATCGAAAGTCGTGTGACGTTCGGCGCTGACTGCAACGGTCCGGGCTGCCAAATATGCAGCCCGGACCGCCGCTTGTCGAAGCGCGAAAGCGAGTTACATCGTCTTGGCGGCTTTCACGGCCTCCTGGAGCTTCTGACGCTCAGCGTCAGGAGCCGGGACGAGGCCATACTCCGCGAGCGGACCCTCGGGACCGATCATCTTGTCGGACGAGAAGAATTCAACGTACTCCTTCAGGCCCGGGATGACGCCGATGTGCGCCTTCTTCACGTAGAACTGCAGCGGACGCGACACCGGATACTTGCCGGCGGAAATGGTCTCGACCGACGGCTTCACGCCGCTGACGGTGGCGACCTTTAGCTTGTCCGTGTTGTTCTGGTAGAACGACAGGCCGAACACGCCCACGGCCTTTGGGTTCGAGGTCAAGCGGGCGAGCGTCTCGGTGTAGTCGCCATCGATGTCGACCGCGGCGCCGTCCTTGCGGACCTTGGCGCACAGCTTCTCGGCGGCCTTCTCTTTGGCCTTGTCGTCGGCGCCCTCGGCCTTTGCGAGGTTGAGCTTGTCGCCGCCGACGGCCTTGCAGCCCGCGATCAGGACCTTCTCTTCGAACACTTCGCGCGTGCCGTGCTTCTCGCCGGGGATGTAGGCGACGATCGGCCAGTCGGGCAGCTTGTCGTTGATCTCTTTCCAGGTCTTGGCCGAGTTGGCGACGAGCTTGCCGTCCTTCGGCACCTCGGCCGCGAGCGCGAGGTAGACGTCCTTGGGCTCGAGCGCCCAGTCACTAGCCTTGGCGTCGACGGCGAACACGATGCCGTCATAGCCGAACTGCACCTCGACGATCTCCTTCACGCCGTTCTTGGCGCACTCTTCGATCTCTTCCTTCTTGATCTTGCGCGAAGCGTCGGCGACGTCGATCGTGGCATCGCCGAGACCCTGGCAGAACTGCTTGATGCCGGCGCCGGTGCCGCCCGACTCGACGATCGGCGTCTTGAAGTTGGAGTAGGTCTTGCCGAACTGCTCAGCGACGATGTTGGCATACGGCAGCACCGTCGACGAGCCGGCGACGTGGATCTGGTCGCGCGCCGACGCCTCGCCAGCAAACGCGAACGTGCCAACGACGGCCGCCGCCGCCGTATAGGCGATGAACTTTGTGCTCACACTAATCTCCCAGTCTTGGAGGTGAATGCGCGGGCCCGTGCTGTACTGCTGGACCTCGGAAATACGGCCTCTTTGGCCCCCGCCCGCCGACGCCTCGCATCGGCCGGACACTCAATAGACCACTGCAACTATACTTTAGTGACAGGTTAATGCATTGATTATGATGTGATTTTAAGAATAATCGCGATTTCGGTCAAACCAGTGGGGTGTCGGTGCCGGACAACCAGCCGTCGCCTTCGCAAGCTTAGCCTTGGTCAGGCGGGCTCGGCCTCGCCCGTCTTCAACTTGAGATGGTCGATCTCGGCCGGTGATAGCGCCCGAACGACGCTCAGAGCGGCTTCCGCGGAGGCGCCAAGTTTCTTCCTCGCCGCCTCGATAGCCTTATCAGCCGACACGATCGCGACGTTGAAGAACTGGAAGGTTGGGGCTGTGGTCACGGCGGGACGCCATTTGGCCCCCTCGGGCTGCACAACCAGAACTCCGGGGATAGTCAATTGAACCACCCACCCGGCCGCTGAAGCTTTTTCCATCATGGGCGGGACTATGGGCTGCACCGAGAGGCCACGCAACCGCAGATGATGGGGCCAACGAACGGGGCGACCATCAGCCGCCGGCGCCCAGCTCCTCGAAGCTTGCCGTGAACGTCGATCCGACGCCGAGCTTCGACGCGATGCGCAGCTCGCCGCGATGGCGGTTGAGGATATGCTTCACGATAGCAAGCCCAAGTCCGGTTCCGCCCTTCTCGCGGCTCGAGGCGACGTTGACACGGTAGAAGCGCTCAGTCAGCCGCGGCAGGTGCACGGGCGCGATGCCGGGGCCATCGTCCGCGACGCTCACCCAAACGCGGGCGCTGCCCGAGCCGCGCGGGGCGTCGCGCCCCACGCGCACTTCTATGTGTCCGCCCTCACGGCCGTACTTGATCGCGTTCTGGATCAGATTCTGCAAGACCTGCACGATCTCCTCGCGGTCACCACGAACGCGGTCCGGCACGTCGTCGCGGAAGAACGCGAGATCGATCTTAGAATTCTGGGCTACCGGCTCGAGCGACTGGCACACGTAGGCGGCGGTCTCGTTGAGCTCGACGATGCCGCGCGGCGGCAAGTGCACGCGCATCTCCACACGACTCAAGGACAGCAGGTCATCGATCAGCCGGGTCATGCGCTCGGCCTGGCTCGCCATCAGCCGCAGGAAGCGCTCGCGCGCGGCAACGTCCTCGCGCGCAGGACCCTGCAGCGTCTCGACGAAGGCGCGCAGGGACGCGAGCGGTGTGCGCAGCTCATGGCTCGCGTTTGCGATGAAGTCGGCGCGCATCTGGGCAAGCCGGTCCTGCTCGGTCAGATCTCGGAACGTCACCAGCAGGTAGGGCGAGGAGGGCTCCGCCGACGGCGCAAGGCGCGACACCGTTGCCGAGACGCGCCGCTCCACCGGCACGCGCTCGATCAGCTCGACGTTGATGCGCTCCTCCGCCGCAAGCGCGCGGTCAACCGCGGCGATGAGGTCCGGGTTGCGCGTAACCTGGCTTACCGGCTGACCGTTCTCGATCTTGGGGAACAGCTCGGCGACGAGACGATTGTGATGCACGACCGTGCCGGCAGCGTCGAGCGCGACGGCCGGGGTGGGGATCGCATCGACGACGGCGCGCCAGCCCTTGCGGTCGAGCCCGCGCGCGCCGTCCGTCCGCGCCGACCGGCCGGTGCCAGCCAGCGCCTCGATCAGCACGGTTGAATCGAGCGGCCAGAAAGCGGCGGCGACGAACAGAGCGACGACGCTCGCGATCGCTGCTAGTGCGTCGATCGCATGGAACAGCAACAGCACGGCAAATATGGCAGTCGCCGCCGCGAGCGGCATCCAGCGCGCTGCCACGCGCCGTTTGGCGCCGAGCCAGAGCAGCGCGCTCCAGGCTTCGAACTCGTCCTTGCGCACCGTCCAGCGATTGCTCAGATCCGGGCCAATGGCCATTTGTTTAGCGCTTTGCTCTGGGCCGCATGGGTCGGCGGCAGTCGTGGTAGATAATCGGCTTTGCCCGGCCTTTCAAACAGGCGCTCAAGGCCGCTCGAAGGCAACCCTGCGCAACGCTAACACCTAATGACGGGAACCACACCATGAACGACTCCAAGGGCGGCAAAGGGAGCAAACGCCTCAGCTTCGACCTCGACGATCCAAAGCTGCCCGCGGAGATTGAGGACAAGGCCTTGGGCTCGGGCGGCTATCCCTATGACGAGAAGCTCAAGAAGAAGGACTACGAGAAGCAGCTTCTGGGATTACAGCTCGAGCTCATCAAGCTGCAGGACCACATCCAGAAGCACGAGGAGCGGCTCGTCGTTCTCTTCGAGGGTCGCGACGCCTCCGGCAAGGGTAGCTGCATTAGCCGCTTCCTCGGCCGCCTCAATCCACGGCACGCGCGCTCCATCGCGCTGTCGAAACCGACCGACACCGAGCGCGGCCAGTGGTATTTCCAGCGCTACGTCTGCCACTTGCCGACTGAGGGCGACATCGTGCTGTTCGACCGCTCATGGTACAACCGCGCCGGCGTCGAGCGCGTCATGGGCTTTTGCACCGAGGAGCAAACGAGCGCGTTCCTGCGTGATGCACCCGATTTCGAGGCGCTGTTGGTGCGCGACGGCATCCGCTTCTTCAAGCTTTTCCTCGTCATCGGGCGCGAGATGCAGCTCAAGCGATTCTACGAGCGCCGGCACGATCCCTTCAAGAAGTGGAAAATCACCGACATCGACCTCGCTGCGATCAAGAAGTGGGACGACTACTCGCAGGCGCAGCACGACATCTTCCGCTTCACGCACACGACGATCGCGCCGTGGACGGTGATCCGCGCGAACGACCAGCGGCGCGCACGGCTGGAGGCGATCCGCGTGGTGCTGTCGGCGATCCCCTACGACGGCAGGGACGAGGACGTCGTCGGCAAGCCGGACCCACTGATCGTCGGCTCCAGCGCTGAGTTTTTCGCAGCGGATTGAAGGGCGCCCCTACCAACGTTGCCGCGGGCGCAGAGACACAGCAGCCGCAACCCGGACAGCGGAAGATGGATGCATGATTACCTGGTCAAGACGTTGACCCCGGTGCTCGGGTGACTCAATTTCACGGTCCCGCAATCGAGAGTCCGCATGACCGACCATGACCTGACCCCCTTGCTTCTCGACGCACTCGGCAGACGCATCGGCGATCCGGCCGCGACCAGGCTCGCCACGGCGATCGGCAAGAAGCCGTTCAAGAGCGCGACGCCGAACAACAACCCTACGATCGTTGATCGCAAACGCGGCCTGGAGATCGGAACGGGCATGGAGATCAGGAACCGGGCGTATTGGCCCTCTCGCAAGGAGGGTCGTCTGTGGGTCACCTGGGTGTCGCACGCATTCATCTACCCGAGCTTTCGAGGCTCGCTGCCGCCCGGTTTCGATTGGCAAATGGACGACGCTGCCTTGAGCGCCCGCTTCGAGCGCCGCATCGAAGGTGTGCTGCGCGCCGTTCGCTTCACATTGCCACCGCCACGCGAAGACCTGAGCGCGAGCATCGAATTGAATGACGATGGCCGACCGTGGCATCTCCTTCTCGGCGTCGCCCAGGAGCGCGACTATGCGACAATCCGGCCAGGCAGCAGACCCGAGCACACTGTCGAGGACGGCTTCTTTGCGGCCTGGTGCGCGCTGGAAGGAGTCCTGCGTGAGGGGCGGCTCGATGCGGAGACTCGCGATGCGCTCCGAGCTCGGCGCATGACGCCTCGCACCTTTTTTGCCACCGCTTTTGGAGGACTGCTTTGGCAGGGGGATGTCAAACCCGAGCTCGGCCCGTTCTGCTACGCCTACATGAATCGTTTGATGGAGCCTAACGAGGCATCATCCCTGCTCGATGTTAGACAGATCTTCGGCGAATCCAATTTCTGGCGAAAGGCCGACGTGCCGATGACGGAGGACACCTGGCCAAACTACGATCGCATCGCGCCCAGGTATTCACAAAGGCTCGAGCAATGGCGGCGCGGCGAGATCAGTTCGACGGTCTACCATCCTCGTTAAATCCGGTCTGCCCCAAGCAGGCTAATCGAGGCCCGCGCGGTGGACGCGGCCCGGGGTGCGCTGCGTCCGCTCATTGAATTCCGTGTATCGATCGCTATAGGCCCGCAGTGAGAAGCCCTCAATGTGTGCAAGTGGCCCTGTCTGCCCTGCGACGCGGCGGGTCCGCAGGTCCGCCAGCGGAGGTGAGGCTGACTGATTGTCCTCACCGACCCTGTTTCATCCGGATGAATTGAAACGTCACCGCACCACAAGCAGCGGGCAGGGAAGCGCGGCGGCGAGCGAGCGCGGCGTATCCTCGCCCGAGACGACGAGCCCACCGTACTGCGCCAGCACGAGGCCGGCCTTGTGACGACGCACGGCCGCGGCCACGGCGGCAACATCGCCGCGCGCCGCAAGCACCGTCTCCAACTCTGGGCCTCCGCTTTCGCCGAATAGCAGCCGCGCCCGGCCCTCGAGCTCGGAGAGGTCGTTCGGCCGATTGCCGACGAGCATCAGCTTCACATCGCTATTTGCCGCACGCGCGAGGCGCTCCGCCGCCTTGAGCATCGGCACCAGCCGCTCGAAGTGCTCGGCCACAGCGACGACGGGCCCCGATGAGACGCGCGCCGCCGGCCCGGCAACCATGACGCCGGTCGTATCGCTTACGCTCGCGAACACCTCGCGCAGCCGCTTGTCGTCCGTCGCGGCGAATGGCTCGGCGATGGCGACGACGTTCCACGGACCGTTCTCGGCGCAGGCCTTGGCCAGGGCGCCGAGCGGATCGTCGCGCATGGTCCGCGCGCGGCACGGGATCGCGGCACGCTTCGCTGCATCTGCCACCTGGCGCTGGAGCGCCGCGCCCACGAAGCGCAGCTCGTGCTCGAGATCGGGCGCGGCCATCGACCGCCAGCCCTCCCCGGAGGCGAGCTGACGCGCGAATGGAAATTGTGCGAGATCGAAGAGCTGCTTATCCTCCACGAACAGGCTCTCGACCTCGGAGCCGAAGGCGCGGGCGAGCATCATAGCCGCTTCGATGGCAGGCGGGCTTGCGCGCCCAGCGGTCGGTAGCCAAACGACGACGCGGCCCCGTTCCTCGCCGGCAGCGGCGACATGCGCGATCATGACAACGACCTTGGCCCGCGCTCGGGAGAGCGGCCCGTGCGCTCATCGAGCGCGCGTTTAACGTCGGGACCGGAGGTGATTTTGCGCCCTTCGCGCCCGGCCCAGTGGTCGGCCTCGCGGCAGATGTCGGCGATATGGCCGACCTCAAGCGACAGCTTGCCGTTGCCGCCGGCCTTACGTGCGGCCTCGTCGATGAGCATAGCGACGCCGCCGGCATCGACCGGCTTCAGGGAGTTCTGCGCCACGATGCCCGCGATCGTGCGCGCATAGGCCGTGATGACCTCATCGGAGCGCTCGACTGCGTCCTCGAACTCGGCCTCTGCCTTGAACAGCCGGACGAGATGCGGGCAGCTCTTGGCGAGCGCGCGCTGATCCTCGGCGTCGCCGAGGACGATGAGCTTCACGTTGAGCGGAATGGCCTCGAGGTCCGGGATCTCGCTTGAGCCGAGCGCTACTGGCTCCGACGGCGGATCGAAGCGGATCTCGCCTGCTTCCAGCGCGCGGGCGAGCGCTTCGGCTGTCGTCCGGGCGGCAAGCAGCTCGCGCGCCTCCAGCAGCAGGAAGCCACCGTTCGCCTTATGCAGCGCGCCGGACTTGATGCGTCCGACCTGCGCGGCGTGCCCTTCGCCGCCGCTCGCCGATTCGACGCGACCGAAAATGTTGGCATAGGTCGGGTTGGCCTCGGCCACCACGGGCGCGCCGGGCGTCGCGCCACTCGCCGCCATGATGTGCACGCGGTAGCGTGTGAAGCGCGGATCGCCGATCGAGCCGACGGGAATCTTGACGCTGTCGTTCGCACCGGAGCCGAGGAACAGCGCCGCGTTGCGTATGAGATCGCGGCCAGCGGCCTTGATGAAGCTCTCGACGCCGGACGTGTCGCCGAACTGAATCTTCAGCTCGTCCAGCGCTCCGCGCACCTGGCGCCCGGAGACCTGCTCGTTCAAGGCCAGTAGGCGGTCGCGGCGCGCCTTCTCCGCGCCGGGGCGCTCGGCGAGCAGTGCTTCGATCTCCGATTCGAGCGCGGCAATCTTGGTCTCGACCTCGCGGCGCAGCGATTCCGGCACCGAGTTGAATACGTCGGTCTTGACCACCTTGCCTTCGAGGATCGGCGCCACCGCGACTCCGGAGGGCGTGCGCAGCAGCGCGATGTTCTGTGATTCCGCCTCGCGGCGCAAATTCTCAAGCGCGTCCTCGCGGCTGAAGCGGAACTCCTCCTCGATCGTGCGGCGCTTCAACTCGTAGTCGTCTGCCGCGAACGCGGCGGGGAGCGCGTCGGCGAGGCGGTCAATGACTTGCGCCATACCGTCAGCGAAGGCTTTCGCCGTGCCGGCCGGCAGCTTCAGCGCGCGAAATCCGCCGGTTGAGTCAAACGAACTGACGTAGACCCAATCGGCGGGCTTCTCCGCGATCCGGGCAATCGATTGCAGCTCGGAGCGCACGGTCACGGCGTAGCCGGAGCCGTCGTTACCGGTGACGAGGATGTTGTAGCCGGGACCTTTCATGCCGGCGCCAAAGGTGAGCGCATTCAGCGCGCGCGCCTGGCCAACGAGGCCGTCCCCAGGCTCGATGTCCGCGGTCGTCTCGAAGCCGAGCGTCTTGGGGTCGAGCCCCTTGGCATCGAGGTTCGGCAGCGGCGAGCTCGACCCATTCAGACTCGCTTGCGCGTCGGGCGGTGGCGCAACCGCGGACGCCTCCGGTTGGGCCGCCGCGGTTTCGGCGTCGCCAGACTTGCTCTTGCCTTGCTTGGCGCGTTTGAAGAACATGGGGTTAGGCGCTCGTCTTGCTTAAGAGGGGGCAGATGAGGGGCCACAACGCCAAGAACAGGGCCGGGCGGCCGGAGACACGGCACGCACGACGGGGAAATGTCAACGGATCAGCACGCTCCCCCTACCCGTCCCGTGCCACCAGCTTGCGGCGGATCGATGACGGCACCAGAGGATAAAGCCGGGGATATCGGCATCGGTGTGGCGGAGGACGCCGGCGGCGGAGCGGCCGAACAGGACGGAGGCTGCGCGACGTCCGAGCAGGAGCTGCGCCGCGAAGCCATCACGCGCGAGGTTTGCCGCGGCGTTTGCCGGCTCATGCGCGACCTTGGCCACGCCTGCATTGCCGAGATGCCGCTGCCGAACGGGCGGCGCGCCGACGTGGTCGCTCTCGCGCAGAACGGCGATCTGTGGATCGTCGAGGTGAAGTCCAGCGTCGAGGACTTCCGCACCGATCACAAGTGGCCGGAATACCGGGATTTTTCCGATGCGCTGTACTTCGCGGTGGCGCCAGCCTTCCCGGTCGAGCTGCTCCCGGCCGACACCGGGCTCATCCTCGCGGATCGCTACGGCGGTGAGATCGTGCGTGCAGCGCCAGAGACGCGGCTTGCGCCGGCGCGCCGCAAGGCCATGACGCTGCGCTTTGCGCACTGCGCGGCGTTGACGCTGCAGGCCGTGCTCGACCCGGCCTTGAAGATTTCCTGATTACGCATCTGAGCCGCGGGCGTATAAACGCCCAAAAGGCATCGATTTAATTGGGGCGGGGTCCGGGCGGTCATGGGCAAGAAAAAGCACGACGACGATGACGACGACGAGCTTTCCGACGATACGCAGACCTATACGGACGTGCCCGATCCCCGGCCGCGAGCCTATCAACCACCGTCGCGCCGCAGTCTCTTGCCCACGCTCAGCGTCGGCGACGTGATCGCGCTGCTCGCTTTGGCCGTCGTCTCGGCGGCCCTGCTGCTCGAGGGCTTCAACAAGGACTTCAAGGATTATTCCAAGGAGATTGTGGCGCTGTTCGCCATCGTCGTCGGCTTCCTGCTCGGCCGGAAAACCTGAGCGACCCTACTTCGGCGCGCGCTTGGCGAGGATGCGCTGCAGCGTGCGCCGGTGCATGTTGAGGCGGCGCGCGGTCTCCGAGACATTGCGGTTGCACAGCTCATAGACGCGCTGGATGTGCTCCCAGCGTACTCGGTCGGCCGACATCGGATTCTCGGGCGGCGGTGCTTTGTCGTTGGCGGGCGCCAGCAGCGCATCCGTCACATCGTCGGCATCGGCGGGCTTCGCCAGATAGTCGACGGCGCCGAGCTTCACCGCGGTCACCGCGGTGGCGATGTTGCCATAGCCGGTCAAGACGATCGCCCGCGAATCGGGGCGCGCACGCGACAGTTCCGCGATGACATCGAGACCGTTGCCGTCCTCGAGCCGCATGTCGACGACGGCGAAAGCCGGGGCACGTGCGCGGATCAGCTCGATCCCCTCGGCAACCGAGTGGCCACCGCGCACCTCGAACCCGCGCAGCTCCATGGCACGCACGAGACGCTGTGCGAAGGCACGGTCGTCGTCGACGATGATAAGCGAGCGATCTTCGGGCAGCTCGTCCTGCCGGAACGAAAGATCCTCTGCCGTTATGCTAGCCCCTGACGCGTCCGTCACGTCGTCTGCCGACACAACTGCCTCCTTGCGAAATACGTTTGGCCGTGGCCCATCGACGCGGCTGATGCCGATCGGCCGGGCGGGCATGCGCTCAGCGCATACGTAGGTTGTCGCGCGCCAAACTGCCACCTTGTTGGCGCTCTGTCAGCCCGAACGTGTGATTTTTGTCAACGTTCTATTAGGGCAACAGCTCCCTGCCTGTTTTGCAGGTGCTAAAAATAATTCTGCAAGCACAATAAGTTAGAGGCTCTGCGCGGCTCAGCGATTCAGTATGAACGTCCGCGGCCAGCTCACGCGCACCACGGCGCCCGAGCGCGGGCCAACCCGGTTGGCGAGGCTCACCGTGGCCCCCGACCGCTCCAGTAACGTCTTGGCGATGAAGAACCCCAGGCCCAGGCCGGAAGCCTCCTCGACCGCGTTGGGCTCATCTTCCTCGAAGCCTTCGGCGGGCCGCGTCGTGACGTAGGGCTCCCCGATGTTGTCCATCACCTCGTCGGGGAAACCAGGACCGTCGTCAGTGATGCTGACGACTAGGTCCGGTGAACTCCATTCCCCGCTGATCTCCACCCGCGCCTTGGCGAAGTCGGTGGCGTTCTCGATGATATTGCCGAGCCCGTAGATGACGCCCGGCCGGCGTTCGACGACCGCATCGCCGACGGGAGACCCGGTGTGTTCGGCCGACGGCCCCGCGGTGATCGAGATGGCAATCCGCCCGGAACGATACGGTTCGGCCGCCTCCTCCAGCATGGCACGCACGCTGACGCGCGCGTGCAGAGGGTCCTGCTCGCCGGGGCTGCGCGTAAGCTTTTGCAGGATCTCTCGACAGCGCAGCGCCTGGGTGCGCAACAGACTGATATCCTCGCGCAGCGGGCTGTCGGCGGGGAGCGCGAGCTCGAGCTCCTTCGTCACCAGCGCGATCGTCGACAGCGGCGTGCCGAGCTCGTGCGCGGCGGCGGCGGCGAGACCATCGAGCGCGTGCAGTTTCTGCTCACGCGCGAGCACGAGGTCGGTCGCGGTCAGCGCCGCCGACATCTGCCGGGATTCCTTGGTGAGCCGCCAAGCATAGAGCGCAAGGAACGTCGTCGAAGCGCACACAGCGGCGAAGGCGCCGAACTTGTAGATCAGCGGCAGCTCGAAGGAGAGGCCTCGGTACCACGGAAGCGGCTCGTGAAAGACGACGAGAATCCCGGTGGCGGCGAGCGCCATCAGCCCGAGCGCAACCGTGTTGCGCAAGGGGAGCGTTGCGGCCGAAACCACGATCGGCGCCGCCATAAGCATGATGAAGGGGTTGTCGATGCCGCCCGTCAGGTAGAGCAGCGCCGCGAGCTGCGCGATGTCGTAGGCGAGCAGTGCGGTAGCGAACCACACGCTCAACCGATGGCGCGAGGGGTACCAGACCGCGAGGAAGACGTTGAGCCACGCGGATATGGCGATCACGATCAGGCACATGCCGATCGGCAGCGAGAAACCGAGCCCGAACGATACGACCAGGATCGCCACGAGCTGGCCGAGCACCGCGATCCAGCGCAGGCGCACGATGGTATAGATGCGCAAGCGGCTGTCGACGGAGTCGACGAGGACGCGGCCGTCCCTGCCTTTGCGAAACATTAGCTGCACCGCTGCCTACCCTTAACC
>CAXMLT010000201.1:0-2355 GCA_964194245.1 uncultured Hyphomicrobium sp. | reverse complement strand
GGGCTGCCGCTCGGGCGCGGAACGGCTCGGTGGTCGCGGGCCGGACGGACCGCCCGACGGACCCGTGGGACGCTCGCCGGGATGCCGGTTGCCCTCCAGACGGACGGTTGGTCTGCCGCGCGGCTTGAGCTTCTTCATCGTCTGAATCGCTGCTCCTGTTGCCGAAGCGCCATAGGCGGGAACTGCGTGGCGTAGCCCGGAATTATGTCACCCTACGGCCAAACGCCCAAAACGCAGCCGAGGTCCTCCGGAAGTCGCGCGAAAAGCCATTCCGCGGCTGCATCTCCGCTATGACTTGGGGCGCCATTAAGCTGTTGATGGGAGGAGAATTGCCGCAGCCGTATGACACTTTTTTTCTGGTCTGGAAAAACGTTCGGCAACATACTCTTGCACCGCACACCGCATGAGCTGTGGTGCAACGGGGAGGCGCCTCGCGATGCACTACTACGCTTATGAATTCGCGCACACAGTGCTGTCGCCGTTTCGCATCGGCGCCAGCGCCATGCGCAGCGCACTCGACTGGCCCTTCAACCCGTTAACCAATACGCCGTTCGGCCGCCACCTCGCCGCCGCCTGCGAAGTTTTCGAGAACGTCACGCGGCGCTACGGCAAGCCGGAGTTCGGCATCAAGTCGACCCGCGTCGCCAACATCGAGGTGCCGGTGCGCGAGCGCGTCGTTGCGGCGACGCCGTTCGGCCGGCTTCTGCATTTCGATCGCGACGTTCGCGAGGTGGGCCGGCGCTACGATCCCAAGGTGCTGATCGTCGCGCCGCTGTCCGGCCACTACGCGACGCTCTTGCGCGGCACCGTCAAGGCGATGCTGCCTGAGCACGATGTCTACGTCACCGATTGGATGGACGCGCGCGAGATCCCGCTGGCGATGGGCCGCTTCGACCTCGACGACTTCATCGACCACGTCATCGATTTCATCCGCGTCATCGGCCCCGACACGCACGTCATGGGCGTGTGCCAGCCGGCGGTGCCGGTGCTTGCTGCTGTCGCACACATGGCGAATATGGACGACCCGTGCCAGCCGGTGTCCATGACACTGATGGCTGGCCCGATCGACGCACGCCGCAGCCCCACAGGCGTCAACAAGCTGGCCGAGGCGCGCTCGCTCAACTGGTTTGAGCACAACGTCATCTCAACGGTGCCGCTGCCGCATGCCGGTTTCATGCGTCCCGTCTATCCGGGCTTCATGCAGCTAACGGGTTTCATGACCATGAACCTCGAGCGCCACATGAATGCGCACGTCGATCTGTTCAACAACCTCATCAAGGGTGACTGCGACTCCGTCAAATCGCACCAGGACTTCTACGAGGAGTACCTCGCGGTCATGGACCTGACGGCCGAGTTTTACCTGCAGACGATCGAGACCGTGTTCCAGGAGCATGTGCTGCCCAGGGGCACGATGATGCACCGCGGCGAGCCGGTCGACTGCGCGGCGATCCAGGACACGGCGCTGATGACCATCGAGGGCCAGCGCGACGACGTGTGCGGCGCCGGCCAGACGCATGCGGCGCACGAGCTGTGCTCCAGCATCCCCGATCACTTCAAGGTGCAGTACACGCAGGAAGGCGTCGGCCACTACGGCGTCTTCAACGGTACGCGCTGGCGCACCGAGATCCAGCCGCGCATCCGCGAGTTCATCCGCGCGATCGAGTATTCCCGCGGTGCCATCCCGCTCGATCGGCGCACGGCACGGCGCTCGCAGCACGTCGAGCTGGCGGTATCGCCGGTTTAACGCCTCGTTAGGGCGCCCTTAGCGTTGTTCTGGCACTCTCCTGGGCGTTTGCCGCAGGAGTTTTCCAATGATCCGCCGTCTCGCCGTTTGTGCAGCGCTCGCCGCACTTCTCGGCCCGCTTCAAGCTACGGCTGCCGACGACGATGTCGAGATCACCTTCAACGATCACTGCCGCGAGTGCCATTCGTTCTTGAAGGACGACAATCGACTGGGGCCGTCGCTCTATGGCGTCATCGGGCGCAAGGCGGGATCGCTTGAGGGCTTTGCCTACTCGGAGTCGCTGAAAGATTCAGGCGTGACCTGGGACGAGCCGACGCTCGACAAATGGATCGCAAACCCCGACGCCGTGATCTCCGGCAATCAGATGAGCCCGCCCTACGGCGGCGTTGCCGATGCGGCGATCAGAAAGCGGATTATCGCTTATCTGAGGACGATCTCGCCGCAGGACGCTGGAAAGGCTCAATAGAACTATTGCGGCGCGCGGGCCCCAAATGCAGACGGCGGCCGAAACATCGGCCGCCGCCTGAAATTCACTGAGAGTCGACGTCGTTAGATGATGTCGATCTCGGCCGGCAGATAGGATGTGACCTCGAGGCCAACTTCCTGCTCGC
>CAXMLT010000200.1:0-3827 GCA_964194245.1 uncultured Hyphomicrobium sp. | reverse complement strand
CCGGTGCGCTACATCGCCAACCGCTCCTCCGGCAGGCAAGGCCACGCCGTCGCCGCGGCCGCGGCTCGCATGGGCGCGCGCGTCACGCTGATCTCCGGGCCGGTCGCGCTTCCCGATCCAGCCGGCGTGGAAACGGTTCGCGTCGAGACCGCCGAGGAGATGGTTGCCGCCGTGGAGCGCAGCCTGCCGGCCGACGTCGCCGTGTTCGCCGCCGCCGTCGCCGACTGGCGCACAGCCGTGTCGCCGCGCGACAAGATCAAGAAGACCGGCGAGAAGCGTGCGCTAGACCTCATTGAAAATCCCGACATCCTCGCCACGATCGCCAAGTCGAGAGACCGACGGCCGGCGCTCGTCATCGGCTTTGCAGCGGAGACGCGCGACATTGCCGCCTACGCCAACAAGAAGCGCAAGGCCAAGGGCGCCGATTGGATCGTGGCCAACGACGTCTCTGCAAAAACAGGCGTGCTCGGCGGCGCGAGCAACACCGTGCACCTGGTGACCGCCGACGGCATCGAGGACTGGCCGACGCTTCCGAAGGAGGACGTGGCGGAGCGGCTCATGCTGCGCGCAGCCGAGTTCCTCCGGCGCTCTACGGCTGCGGCCGAATGACAGCGCCCTCCGCGAAAAGCCGCGCGGTCGTGCGTGTCGTGCGGCTGAAGCATGGTCTGACCCTGCCGCTGCCGACCTACCAGTCAAAGGGAGCTGCCGGTCTCGACCTGCTCGCCGCTCTCGACACGCAGCATCCGCTCACGCTGGCGCCGGGCGCGCGTGCGCTGGTGCCGACCGGCCTCGTTATCGAGCTGCCGCAAGGTTACGAGGCGCAGGTGCGCCCCCGCTCGGGCCTCGCGCTCAACTACGGCATCGCCGTGCTAAACAGCCCTGGTACGATCGACAGCGACTATCGCGGCGAGGTCGGCGTCGTGCTGGCAAACCTCGGCCATGCGCCGTTCGAGATCAGGCGCGGAGAGCGCATCGCCCAACTCATCGTGCTACCCGTAGTTCAGGCGGAGCTGATCGAGGTACCGCAAGTTTCGATCACGGCCCGCGGAGAGGGCGGCTTCGGCTCGACGGGAAAGTCGGCAACTGCGAAACCCTCACCCGACAAAAAGCCTGCAAAGAAAGTTGCGAAGAGGAAATTGAACACACCGGCGGCCGACAAGAATGGGCGGCCTTCGCACAAAAAGCGCCGCCATAAGTAATAAGCTTATCACGCTTGACATGGCCCGGCTTTCAACCAACTTGCGGCGTTGAAGCATGAATTTACGGGGGGAGACGCGGCATCTTTCCCGGGACTAAGACGACGAAGCACGAGGCATCATCATGACCGAGACTCTGGACATAAAGACTTTGGCGGCGACGAAGACCTGGGGACGCGGGCGCGTCTATGACTCGATCGCCGAGACCATCGGGCACACGCCGCTCGTGCGGCTGTCGAAGCTCGCAGCGGCGGCGAAGGTGAAGGCGGATGTCCTTTTGAAGCTCGAATTCTTCAATCCGCTCTCGTCTGTCAAAGACCGCATCGGCGTCTCGATGATCGATGCGCTCGAGGCGCAGGGAAAGATCACGCCCGGCAAGACAGTGCTGATCGAGCCGACGTCCGGCAACACCGGCATCGGGCTCGCCTTCGTGGCGGCGGCGCGCGGCTACCGGCTCATCCTGGTCATGCCGGAGACCATGTCGATCGAGCGGCGCAAGATCCTCACGCACCTCGGCGCCGAACTGGTGCTCACGCCTGGTCCCGGCGGCATGCCGGTCGCGGTCGAACGCGCCAATGAGTTGGCGAAGACAACACCCAACGCCGTCATCCCCGGACAGTTCGACAACCCCGCCAATCCGCTGGTGCACGAATTGACCACGGCCGAGGAGATCTGGAACGACACCCACGGCAAGGTCGACGTGCTGGTCATCGGCGTCGGCACTGGCGGCACGCTCACCGGCGTCGGTCGCGCGCTAAAGCCGCGCAAGCCGAGCCTCAAGATCATCGCGGTGGAGCCGACGACGAGCCCGGTGCTCTCGGGCAAGCCGCGCGGGCCGCACAAGATCCAGGGCATCGGAGCGGGCTTTATTCCCTCGATCCTCGACACGTCGCTCATCGATGAGATCGTGACGGTGTCGAGCGAGCAGGCGCTGGAAGTGGCGCGGCTCGTTGCCAAGGTCGAAGGCATCCCCGGCGGCATCTCGACGGGCGCCAACGTCGCGGCTGCGCTGTCGGTCGCCGAGCGTCCCGACATGGCCGGCAAGACGATCGTCACCTTCGCGCCATCGTCGGCGGAGCGCTATTTCACGAGCGACCTTTTCATCGATCCGAGTGCAAAGCCTGCGGGCTAAGCCCGCACAATTCGGCCACCGCGAACCCGCTAAGCCGCCATCGGACCATCGAGGTCGGGCCGCAAAGCGCGCCTATGACCGCAACCCTATTCTGGCTCCATCCGGAAAGGGTTTGTCATGCAAATGTTTTCGCTGGCCGCGGCGGGTCTTGCTGTCCTGAGCGCCGTTGCCTTGGCTCCGCGCTTTGCCACCGCCGACGACAAGGATCGCATCTCCGGTCCGCACGTTCACGAGAACCTCGCGGTCTATTTCATTCACGGTCCGAGCGCGCCCGGGCCGGTGCCGCTCACGCTGCAGGAGGCGCTCGACAAGGGCAGCGTCCGCGTCATCGAGACGGGCGAGGTCAACGAGCTCAAGATCGAGAACACGGGCAGCGACGAGATCTTCATCCAGTCGGGCGACATCGTGAAGGGCGGACGCCAGGACCGCGTGCTCTCCATGAGCTTCGTGCTGCCGCCGAAGTCGGGCGAGGTTTCGCTAGCCGCCTTCTGCGTCGAGCACGGCCGCTGGTCGGGGCGCGGGGGCGAGAGCTCCGTCGCCTTTGCCAGCGCCGCCGAGGCGCTGCCGTCGCGCGAAGCAAAGCTCGCCATGCGCGCGCCGATGAAGGTCGAAGTCGGACCAGACCAGCCGCGGGCGGCGCTGGATGCAGGCGATCGCGTGTATTCCAGGCAGCAGCAGGTGTGGGCCTCGGTCGCCAGCGTCCAAGAGCGTCTGTCCGGCAATTTGAGCGCCGAGGTGGCCTCTCCGCGGTCGGCGACGAGCCTTCAGCTCTCGCTCGAGAATGAGAAGCTGAAGGAGGCGCGCGAAGCCTACGTCAAGGCGCTGGAGTCGTTTGGCGGCGAAAAGGACGACATCGTCGGCTACGTCTTCGCCGTCAACGGCAAGGTCAACAGCGCCGATGTCTATCCGTCGAACGCGCTCTTCCGCAAGATGTGGCCCAAGCTGCTCGCGGCAAGCGTCACCGAGGCGATAGGCGCCGACAAGACGACCGTGGCCGCGGCGCCTGCGCCCGCCAGCGTCGGCGCCTTCCTGACCTCGGCCGAAAGCGGCAGCGCGCAGGAGGAGACCGTGACCGGTCTTGCGCGCCAGGAGGTTCGCGACGCCAAGAGCGCCGTCTATATGGAAGCCAAGCGCAACGATGGCGCCTGGGTGCACCGCAACTACTTGGCGAAGTAAACAGCACAAGCGGGCCCGCGTCTCCTGGAGACGCGGGCCGGCCGCCTTTACGCCGCAAGGCCGGGCGGCTTATCTTACGGACCATGCAGAAGAAATCGCCAGCGAGCCTCTCGGATCAGGAGATCGAGCGCTACAAGCGCCACCTTGTCCTCAAGGAAATCGGAGGCCAGGGCCAGCAGAAACTGAAAGCCGCGCGCGTACTCGTCGTTGGCGCGGGTGGCCTCGGCTCGCCGCTGCTCGCCTATCTCGCCGCGGCCGGCGTCGGCACCATCGGCATCATCGACGACGACCGCGTCAGCCTCGACAACCTGCAGCGCCAGATC
>CAXMLT010000199.1:0-2559 GCA_964194245.1 uncultured Hyphomicrobium sp. | reverse complement strand
GGTTGAAGGCGCGGCGGGGGAATCGGCTGCCGGACCGGTGCCGATCGGCGGCGAGTATCCGGCTGCGCCGCCGGTACCCTCATCACCCTTGGTAGGCTGTGCGATGGAGGCCTCCGGCGCCGCGAGCGCCAGAACGAACGCAAGCGCGGAAACGGCGATCATGCGGGACTGCGACGTATGCATGTGGGGTCTCCTGCCTAGGCTCTTTGAGCGGCGCGCTAAATGTAGCCAAGATTGTGCCGGCTTGACGACGCGGCCGCCTACGGCCGGCAACTGTACTCGCCGCCTTGGCAAACATGGTCGCCGTACTTGTTGTCGAAGCAGGTACGGCCGCGCCACTCACATTGCGGCTCCGGCTCCGGTTGAACCTGTCTTTCAACGTAGCGGTGATGGTGCCGGCGGTGGCGCGAGGCTTCGATAATCGCCAGCGCCACGAGACCAAACGCTATCCCTGCAAACATGCCTCGCCCGCGGCGCGCTTCGGCTGGCTGTACAGAGGTCGCGACAAGGCTCGCCACCAGGACCAGGGCCAGCAGAGACTTGAAGAACCGTGCAAGCATTTCTGCTCTCGTACGCGGCTTAGGCTGCCGCCTGAATGACACGTTCCTCGGCAGCGTTGATCCACCCGTGCCAGTCTCCGACGGTCCAGTTCGCGAGGGTGCGCCAATCGGTGCCATATCCGAGACGGCGCCTGACGATCGCATCGGCCAGATAGTCGAAGGCGGAGTCCGTGGTTGCGGTCGGCTCCCTCTGCGCCACGCTCGCGGCCAGGCGGTTGATGACGATCTCTTCGCCCTCGGTGAGCTGAAACCGGATGCCGCTGTGGCTGTCGAAGATCCAGGGCCGGACGTTGGTCCGCCACCTGTGAGGCGCCGAGATGCCGATTGCCGCTCGGCGCAGAAAGCCTGGAGTCTCATACTTGAAACGCATACTGAACCCCCGTCCAGGACGTACACTTGTGGCCTTCGCTAGCCCACAAGGTCGGCAATTTGTGGACGGGTATGCTCAAGCCGTTCAAATGGGTGGGCATAGACAGGACTATCGCGACACCACCCTTTCCGAGACCACATGCGGTAAGGGTATAGATCGGTGGCAGCCTTACCGAGTGTTCAGTGTGGGCGCCTGTCCGGACGATCAGGCCTTCAATCGAGTGCGATAGGTCGATGGACCCAAAACGCGCGACAGCATTTCTGGCAGTACTTGTCCTCGCCCTGGCCATTCTCTCGTGGCTGCCACGGGGGGCGCCCGCGCCTCAGTCAGCAGCAGCGCGCGACTTTGATTATCTCGTCGCGAACGGAGTACCCCGAAAGGTAGCCCGGGCAGCGGTGATGGACCCGAAGATAATGGATGCTGTTAAGGCAGAGATCGCAGAGCGCCAGCATTCTGGCCGATAGCTTAGAGCGGCTGACTAAGCGAACTTACGCTGCCACGCTCGTTCAATTTGGCATCGGCTCCCCATCGAGCAGCCGACCAAGGAGACGCAGCACCGTCACCACAGCCGCGACCTCTTGAGGGATCACTCTCAGCTCATCGGGGAGCTTCGTCACAAGCCTTTGGGCGCAAGCAACGACCATCCCTTGATCGTTTTTTGCAGCCCGCACAGAAGCAATTATGCTGTATAAATGCGCACATTCTAGCGCTCTACTTGGCACTTTTAGGTATTTATTCGCCGACAATGAAATTTAGACCAAATCTACGCGACGAGCCATCGCTGAGAAATATACATAACAATTTTAGGTTTATTTCGTGCCGACACACTGAGAACGCAATTCACGCGTAAAAGTGAAGTAATAGTTTGGATGGTACTCATTCAGATTATACTTAACTCACACTTTAGGAGATTTCCCATGAGCGAAGCTGCACACGCGACCGCCAACTCCCCGCAGACATCCGCTCCCGGCATGCGCGGCGAGATCGGCCAGAAGTGGCCGAAGTTCGATGCCGCCGAGATTGCCGCGCTAAAAAGCAAGGACGACCTCGTGACCGGGGTGCAGTCCAAGTACCAGCTCGACAAGACCCAGGCCCAGAAGGACGTCGACGCTTTCGCCAAGGGCCGGCAGCTCTAAAAGCTGGCCTGACTTGGCTATTCGACGGCGCCCTCAGCTCACGCTGAGGGCGCCGTCGGGTTAGTCGGCACATGCTGTTGATGACCGAGAGGCGAATTATTCGGATGGCGGAAATATTGACCAATACCTCGGTGACCTTCGCGCATCCGTTTTCGTTGCGCGGCGTCGAGGGAGCGTTTCCGGCAGGCACCTATGCCGTCGAGACGACTGAGGAGCCGTTGAACGGCCTCACCTTCGTCGCGCACCGGCGCACGCAAACGGCGATTGAGCTGCCGTCGAGCTGGTTACCCAACGCGCGGCAGCTTGTGGAGATCGACCCTGCAGATCTTGATGCTGCGCTTGCCGCCGACGCGGCGAAAGGCAATGTCCAACCATAAGTTCAAAGTCGGCTCGTTCCGCGGCGTTCCGCAGGACGATTTCTGCGGAACGCGACCGCTCGAATTTCTGTTCTAAGATGCTGATGTTGTTGGTGGAGCCGAGCGGGATCGAACCG
>CAXMLT010000198.1:0-5201 GCA_964194245.1 uncultured Hyphomicrobium sp. | reverse complement strand
ATTCAAGATGTTCCCGGACGGGCTCTAAGGACAGAGACCGGACGAGCCGGCCTAACTCTTGGAGTCCGTCATGATCCCCATGCGATACATTTTCCCGGCGTTGCTTGCGACGCTCATCGCGATTGGCTTCGGCTCAACCGCAAATGCAGGCGTCAGCATTTCCATCGCGCTCGCACCGCCGCCTCTGCCCGTCTACCTTCTGCCTCCGGTCCCCGGCCCCAACTACATCTGGGCGCCGGGCTACTGGGCGTATGGAGACGATGACTACTACTGGGTGCCGGGAACCTGGGTTCTCGCGCCACGCGTTGGCTATCTGTGGACGCCAGGATACTGGGGCTGGCGGGAAGGCTTCTACGTTTGGAACGCCGGCTATTGGGGTCCGCACATTGGCTACTACGGCGGCATCTGCTACGGCCACGGCTACTTCGGCGCCGGTTACGAGGGCGGACGCTGGGATCACGGCAACTTCTTCTACAACACCGCCATCACGCACGTGAACACGACGGTCATCCACAACACCTACGTCAACAATGTCGTCGTCAACAAGACAGTAAACAACGTGAGCTTCAACGGCGGCAACGGCGGCGCGACCGCTCAGCCCACACCGCAAGAGGCTTCGGCGGTGCACGAGCACCACCTCGAGGCAACCACCGAGCAGACTCGGCATGAGCACGCCGCGAGCACCAACCACGACTTGTTTGCGAAGGCGAACGGAGGCAAACCTGTTATCGCCGCCACCAGCAAGCCCGGCGCTTTCACGGGCAAGGGCGTCGTCGCGACGAAAGGATTGAAGGTCTCCAGTACGGGCTCGCTGGGCTCGACCTCCCAAGTCAAGTCGCTTGGTGCTGTGTCGCCGACCTCCACCACGAATACGAGCACAGCAACGGCCAACGCCCATCTCAACACTGGCGCCCCCAAGATGCACAAGACAGTTGGTCCCGACGTGAAGCACGCCAACTTCCATCCAGGCCCTAAGCGGCCGGCTCATCCACAAGCCAAGCCAAAGCAGGGTCAGAAGCAGAACGGCTGAGGCTCGGCGGAGCTGCAGGTTTTCGCCGACAAAGAAGGCGCCGAAAGACCGCCGGCGGGGGCCGCTGCCACTCAGCCGCACGGCCCCCACCGCTGCACCGGACCGCGTGGGCGCAGCTATTCGAGGTGCGTCGTAGGCTGGTGCTTCGTGCACAAAACGTGCACACGGAAGCTGCGAAAGGGTATGTAGGCCCGAGAATAGCGCGAACCAAAGTGCGCACGCTCTCGTTCGTGTGCACCGACTAGGACAGACAAATCCGTGCAATCGGAAGATCATCGATTCTGCGTCGCGCCCATGATGGACTGGACGGATCGGCATTGCCGCGCCTTCCACCGCCTCATGACGCGCCACGCGCTGCTCTACACCGAGATGGTCACCGCTCCTGCCATCCTGCACGGCGACCGCGCGCGCCTGCTCACCCAGGCGGCCTCCGACGATCCCGTCGCGCTGCAGCTCGGCGGCTCGGATCCGGCCGCGCTCGCAGAAGCCGCGGCGATCGGTGAAGGTTTCGGCTACGCCGAGGTCAACCTCAACGTCGGCTGCCCCTCCGACCGCGTGCAGGAGGGCCGCTTCGGCGCCTGCCTCATGGCGGAGCCGGAGCTGGTCGCCGCCTGCGTCGCCGCCATGCAGCGGCGCCTCTCCGTGCCCGCGACCGTCAAATGCCGCATCGGCATCGATGAGCAGGACAGCGAGGCCGACCTGCAGCGCTTCATCGATACGGTCGCCGGTGCCGGCTGCCGCACCTTCATCGTGCACGCGCGCAAGGCGTGGCTTGACGGTCTGTCGCCGAAGCAGAACCGCGAGATCCCGCCGCTCGACTACGACCGCGTGTACCGGCTCAAGGCCGCGCATCCCGAGCTGACGATCGTTCTCAACGGCGGCATCGAAGACCTCGACGCGGCCGCGCGGCATCTTGAGCACGTCGACGGCGTGATGCTCGGCCGCGCCGCCTACCAGACGCCCTACATTCTCGCCGAGGCGGACCGCCGCTTCTTCGATGCCGGCGCGCCTATCCCCTCACGCGCCGAGGTGATCGACGGGCTGATCCCGCACGTCGAGCGCCACCTTGCAGCGGGGGGGCGTCTCAACAATGTCGCGCGCCACATTCTCGGCCTCTATCACGCCCAACCGCATGCGCGCGCATTCCGCCGACACTTGAGCGAGCTCGCGGTGAAGGACGGCGCCGGCGTCGGGGTGCTGCTGGAGGCGCTCGCGATCGCCGAGCCGAGCCGCCGGCTGCCGGTCGCGGCGGAGTAGGGGGCGCTCATGCTGTTCGGGATCCCGGCGGGCGAGCTCGTCCTGCTCGTCTCGGCGCTGATCGTCGCCGGGCTCGTTGCCGGCTTCCTCGCCGGGCTGCTCGGCATCGGCGGCGGCGGCGTGCTGGTTCCCGTGCTCTACGAGGTGTTCCGCATCCTCGATGTCGACCCGGCGATCCGCATGCACATGGTGCTCGGCACGACGCTCGCCATCATCGCGCCGACCTCGCTCAAATCCTTTGCTGGGCACCGCGCCAAGGGCTCCGTCGATCTCGCGCTCTTGAAACGCGTTGCGCCGTGGATCGTGCTCGGCGTTGTCGTCGGCATCCTCACGGCCAAAGCCTCGAGCGGCACGTTCCTCAAATGGGTGTGGGTGATCTCGGCCGGTCTCGTCTCGCTTAAGATGGCGCTGGGACGCGAGGATTGGCGCATCTCCGATGAGCTACCGCCGCGTCCTTGGCCCGAGATTGCGGCGGGCGGCATCGGCTTCATTTCGACCCTCATGAGCATCGGCGGCGCGACCTTCGTGGTACCGCTTTTGACCCTCTACGGCCGCCCGATCCTGTCGGCGGTGGCGACGGCGAGCGGCATCGGGCCGCTGATCGCGCTGCCGGGCGTCATCGGATTTGCTTGGGCCGGATGGGGCGAGCCGGGTTTGCCGCCGCTGTCGGTTGGCTTCGTCAGCCTCGTCGGCATGGCCATCGTGGCGCCGCTGAGCGTGTACGCGGCGCCCTACGGTGTGCGCCTCGCCCACAACATCCCGCGCCGCTGGCTGGAGCTCGCGTTCGCCGCGTTCCTCGCCTCGGTCTCGATCCGCTTCCTGATCGATCTGCTGGGCTAGAGCGTCAGGCGGCCTTGGGAGCAGCATCTCGCGGACGCGACGTCGCCCACCAAGCGAGGACGCGCAGATGTTGGCCGAGCATTACGCCGATGAGCCACACGGTGAGGGTGAGAGCGAACGGCAGCACGATGCGCAGGCCCGAGTAGCAGGCCGCATCGATCGCGACGAGGATTGCGGTGGCGACGCTGAAATTGAGGAATGCCGCACGCTTTCCCCGCAGGCTCCAGCCGAGCACGAGGCCGATGAGGCCGACGCTCGCGAGCCACGCCGTCCGCTCCCGCCCGGCAAGCTCAGTGAAATAGCGGCCGTCGAGGAGCTGGGCGAGGATGTGCGCGTGGATCATGGCGCCGAGCATCTTGTCCTCGGTCCACACCGACAGCGCGGTGTCGTGGCGGTCGGAGTTCGGCATGTCGATGCCGGTCAGAACGATGTTGCCCTTGATGCGTTGGGCGAGCTCGGCGCGCCGGGCCTCGTCTGCGCCTGGCTGCAGGTCCTTGGCGGAGACCTTGAGGAACGGCTCGGTGTCGCGGTTGGGGCCGACGAGCCAAGCGATGCGCATGGACTCTGCCGACGTCCCGGGCCCTGCGAGCGGTGCGCCGGCCGCCAATGCAACCTGGCGCGAAAAGCTTTCCTTGAACGGCGACTGCGGTAGCGGCGGGGAAGTGCGGCGCACGATATGCCCCGGATCGTACTTCAGAGCGAGGTAGCCAGCCGGCCGACCGGCATCGGCCAGGAACTTTTCCTGATAGGCCCGCTGGTGCTCGTTGAATTCGGTCGTGTGCGCGTCGATCGCGCCGAGCACAATCGGCGTCTTGATCTCGTGCAGGGCTGCGAGCATCGCGCCGTCCTTGTCGGTCCCCTGCGAGGCTACGAAATAGAAGTCGAGCCCGATTGCTTTGGGGCCCATGGCGTCGATGGTGCGCAGGATTTGCGCGTGCGTGTCGCGCGGGATGGGGGAGACGACGCCGCCATCGAACGTTGCGGGGTCGAACACGACGAGGACGATGCCCGGATGCTGACTAGCGGTGCGGTCGGCGAGCAGCAGCGTGCGCCAGTCCGCGGTCCAGTACTCGAAGCGGTCAAGCTTGGCGCGGATCGGCGCGTAGAAGAGAGCGAGCGCGGCAAGGACGGCGAGGACGCACACCAATAGCGAGAAGACCGGAAATCGGTCCGGATGCTTCTCGTCGCTCGATGTGATCGTCATCCCCACGCGTCCCCGCTCGCACCGCGTTGCTTGCGTACGGATCGATTACTGCTTACCCGAGCCGCCGCCCGTGCCGTCATCGCCGGTCTGGCCGCTGCCGCCGCCGGTTCCGTCGCCAGAGTCGGTTTTCGTCGTGTCGTCGCCCGCGAAAGCCGGGAGCGTGAGCGAAGCGCTGCAAAGGAGAACCGCGGACAGCGCCGCGAGAGCCAGTTTGAGCTTCATGGTGTCCCCTCCTTGTCGATCAGGCGCCGTGCCTGACCATCGCACCACCATCGGTGCGGCGGCAACTCTGCGACGCGATTGCGGCGCGTTTCGGGTGCAGCTCTCAGGCGACGATTTTTTGATTGTATTCGCCGACTTCCGGGAACTTCGCGAGCTCGCGGTCGATGTCGGCGAAGATCGCCTTCATGTTCGCTTCCGACGTGGGGCTCTCCACGACCACGACCAGCTCGGGTTTGTTGGAGGAGGCGCGCACCAGCCCCCAGGTTCCATCCTCCAGCGTGACGCGCACGCCGTTCACCGTGACGAGATCGCGGATTTTCTGACCGGCGACGCTGGCCCCGCTCGCGGCGCGTTTCTGGTAGTGCTCGACCATGCGATCGACGACGGCGTACTTCTTCTCGTCGTCGCAGTGCGGCGACATGGTCGGCGATTGATAGGTCTTCGGCAGCTCGCGTTTCAGCTCCGCCATGGTCTTGCCGGCGGCGCGATCGAGCATATCGCAGACGGCGAGTGCGGCGACGAGGCCGTCGTCGTAACCGCGGCCCAGCGGCGGCTGGAAAAAGAAGTGGCCGCTCTTCTCGAAGCCGACGAGCGCCTTCTGCTCGAAGGTGTAGCGCTTCATGTAGGAGTGGCCGGTCTTCCAGTAGA
>CAXMLT010000197.1:0-5474 GCA_964194245.1 uncultured Hyphomicrobium sp. | reverse complement strand
GCCGGCGCGCCGGCCGAACCAGCGCTTCAGCACGGCTTCCAGACTCGCCTTATCGAAGGGCTTTGCCAAGTAGTCATCCATCCCGGCTTCGAGATAGCGCTTTTTATCCTCGGCAAATGCGCTGGCCGTCAATGCCACAATTGGCGGCAGGCCCCCGCTGCCGCCGGCTCCGCCGCCATATAATCCCTTGATTGCACGGGCGGCTTCGATGCCGTCGAGCTTCGGCATGAAAATGTCCATGAGCACAAGGTCGAGCGCAGGCGCGGAGCCGGCCAACACGTCGCGCACGGCCGCGACCGCCTGCTCGCCGTCGGTGACGGCGACGTAGTCGACACCGCACTTCTCCAGAACGCGCTTTGCCAGAAGCGCGTTGATCTCGTTGTCCTCAGCTAGCAGGACGCGGCGGCGCACATTGTTGGCGGTGGACTGCAACGGCTGCCCGACAACGTGCTCCGCGTTGCCCGCTTCGTGCGTGTGGAACGGCTGCTGCAGCCCGAGCTGCATCATCATCGAAGCGGGGCGCACGGGACGAACGAGATAGGCGTCGAAGCCGGCGGCGCGGAATTCCGAAAGGCTCGCGCGGGCCAGCACGTTGACGAGCACGATGCCGCGCACTTTGCGGTGCGGTAGAAGATCGCGGGCCTTGGTGAGGAGGCGACCGGCCGGGGCGGCTCCTTCCGAGCTATCGATGACGATGCGGTCGAACGGCTCGCCCTTGCGCACGGCGGTCTCGAGCGCGAACTCGGCGGCGGCGAAATCCGCCTCCGCGGCCAACACGCCGGCGCACGACAACGCATAGCTGAGCGCGCGACGTTCCAGCCGCCGGTCGAAGGCAAGGAGGACGTGGCCCGCTTCGACGGCACGCTCGGACACCTCCGGCGTGGCCGGCAATACCCGTTTCAAAAGGATTTCGACCGTGAATGTGGACCCTTTGCCCGGTGCGCTCACGACGCGGATCTCGCCGCCCATGGCGTGCGCGAGCTGCATCGAGATGGCGAGCCCCAGCCCGGTGCCGCCGTTGCGCCGGCGTACGGCGGCGTCCGCCTGCTCGAACTCGGCGAACAGCCCTTGCATGTCGTCGGGCGAAAGGCCGATGCCGGTGTCCTCCACCGCGATCTCGATGCGCACGTTGCTCGAATCCGGCTCGAGCCTCGCCGTCGCGCTGACGCAGACGCCTCCGGAGTCGGTGAACTTCACCGCGTTCGAAAGCAGGTTAAGCAGGATCTGGCGGACGCGCGCCTCGTCGCCGGAGACGAGCTTGGGGAGCTGCGGATCGACCGACCAGGCCATCTCCAGGCCCTTCTCGTGCGCCCGGGGCGCCAACAGCTCGACTGCACACTGCACGCACGTCTCGAGCGCGAACGGCGCTTCGGCCAGCTCAAGCTTGCCGGCCTCGATCTTGGAAAAGTCGAGGATCTCGTCGATGAGCGCAAGCAGGGTGCGCGCCGATTGATCGATCGCGTGCGCATAGGTCTGCTGCTCCGGCGTCTGCGGCGTCTCGAGCAGCAGGCTCGCCATGCCGAGGATGCCATTCATGGGCGTCCGGATCTCGTGGCTCATGGCGGCGAGAAAGCGCGATTTGGCGCGGTTGGCCGCCTCCGCCTGATCGCGCGCCTCTGCGAGCTGCGTTTCCGCCTGCCTTTGCACCGTGACGTCGCGGCCCACGCTCTGCACCTCGAGGCTCGAGCCGTCGGAGGCCGGCACGAGCTGCTCCTCCCACTCGATCCAGCGCGGTCCGCCCACCGTTGCCACCTGCTGCGTGAAGCGGCGATGGCGCACCTCGTCGGTCGTGGCGAGCGGCTCGGGTCCGTCGCCTTCGAGAACATCGAGCCTGAACGGCTTGCCGAGCACGTCGTCCGCCGCCAGCGCGAACTTGCCGAGGAAGGCCTTGTTCGCGAACGTCAGCCGGCCGACGTCGTCGCGGCGCAGGATCATGTCTTCCTGCGTGTCGAGCAGCCCGCGGTAGCGCGACTCGTTGTCCTTCAGCTCCCACTGCAGGTCCTGGAGGTGCTCAAGGCGCCGCTCGAGCCGCGCCGAGATGTCGTTGACGCCCGCCTGCTCGGCCTCGGTTTGCTCGGCCGCGCGTGTCAGCACCGAGAGATGAATGGAGAAGAGCCCGAGCGCGATGCCGACGACGGCGAATGGGAGCACCGCGGCGGGCCCTCCCTGCGTCATAACGATCGCGGTAAGGAAGGCCAGCAGAGACGCGGCCATGGCTACGCGTGCGGGAAAGGGCCCGCGCAGTGGCTTCAGGCCGAGGCGATCGTGCAGGAATGCTTGCACCGTGCGCGCATAGGCGTGCGGCGGCGCAGACGGTGTTTCTGCACCCTCCGTAGCG
Organism: uncultured Hyphomicrobium sp.; assembly: GCA_964194245.1. Classification (GTDB taxonomy): domain Bacteria; phylum Pseudomonadota; class Alphaproteobacteria; order Rhizobiales; family Hyphomicrobiaceae; genus Hyphomicrobium_A. The sequence continues at coordinate 3,136 of CAXMLT010000197.1, read as the reverse complement.
AGGATTGCAGCCGTCTCGTTCGGGGCCGTGGAATGGTACGACTTTTCGCTCACGCCTGCCTGCAACGCTGGACCTGAAACCGGCGCTGCGAACCAATCATAGGGGCGTTGCGAAACGCTGAAGGGGCGTGGTTAACGCTGACCGCGCTCATTTACCGCCGGAGCGTCGTCGAGGCGCCGCGCGGATTCGACCGTCATGAGCGGCACGCCGTTGCGGATCGGATAGGCGAGACCCGCCGCGCGGCTGATCAGCTCCTGCGCGGCGGCGTCATATTGCAGCGTCGTTTTCGTCAGCGGGCAGACGAGAATCTCAAGCAGCTTTGGGTCGACGCGGGCGGGCGCTGCGTCCTTCTCCTGCGGCTCGCTCATGACGTCATCTCCTGCTGCGCTACTGCAGCGTATTGCCGTTGCCGCCGCTGGAGGCTAGCTCCATTTCGGCAAGCGCGACGAGCACGTCGGCGCGGCGCTTCAAATCGTCGGCCTCGAGCAGTGCTTGCTTCTCTTCCGGCCCGTAGGGGCACATGACGCAGAGCGCGTTGATGAGGAACTCGCTCGAAGCGCGCTGGATCGCTGCCCAGTCGGCCTCCAGCTTGTTGGCGTCGAGATAGGACCGCAGCACGCGCAATAGATTGCTGCGATCGACCTGGTCCTCGCCGAGCCCCTCGTTGAGGTCGGAGGCGAAGCGGTCGTAGCTGACGGACGCCACGCGGTAGGGCAGGTCGGTCACCGCCTCGTCGAGGATCTCGTAGCGCGTGATGCCGGTGAGCGTGATCAGGACGCGGGCGTGGTCGACCTCCTGATAGTTGGTGACGCGGCCGACGCAGCCGACGCGACGCAAGCCGACGGAGTCGGCGAGCGGGCTCTCCTCGTCATCGGAACTCGCACCGGCGGCCGGCTGAATGATGCCGATCAGGCGATCGCCCGACATGACGTCGTCCAGCATCTCTAGGTAGCGCGGCTCGAACACATTGAGCGGCAGTGTCGCCCGCGGCAGCAGGATCGCGCCGCGCAAGGGAAAGACAGGGATGCGCGGTGTCAGATCGGCAGGGCGCCGGTAGCGATCGATGGGTGACAAGGCCTCTACCTTCTCGGGCTCGTTGGTCCGTTATGAGAACAATAGCGACGACAGCCGGCGCCGCCCGTCGATGGTCGCCCGGTCTTTGGGTCCCCAGGCATCGAACAGCTGCACGAGCTGCTTCCTCGCCGCCTGCTCGTTCCAATTGCGGTCGCGACGCACGAGGTCGAGCAAGTGCTCAACCGCCGTTTCCTTCTCGCCGCGAGCGGCGGACGCCACGGCGAGATCGAAGCGCGCCTGAAGGTCGGCGGGATTGGCGGCGAGCCGCGAGAGGAGCGCGTCGCGATTGTCGGTCTGGTTGGCCTTGCGTGCAAGGTCGAGCGCAGCCTTGACGCGCTCGACGGCGGCAACGTTCTTCTGATCGGGCGGCACGAGCGCAATCGTCTGCTCGGCGCGGGCGACGTCGCCCGTCTGCAGGTAGCAGCGCGCGAGGCCGGCGAGTGCGGCCGGGTTCTGCTTATCCTCCTGCAGCACGGTCGCGAAGATCTCGGCCGCCAACTGCACGTCGCCTTCCTCCAAAGCCTGCTCGGCGCTCGCCAGCACGGTCGCGAGATCGGCCTGCTGCTCCTCCCCGACGATGCGGTCGATGAAGGCCCGGATGGTGCTCTCGGGCTGGCCGCCGACGAACCCGTCGAGCGGGCGTCCGTCGCGAAAGGCATAGACCGTGGGCAGCGACTGGATGCGGAGCTGTCCCGCGATGGCGGGATGCTCGTCGACGTTGAGCTTCACGAGGCGGACTTTACCGCCGTAGCTCTTGACGATCTTCTCGAGCAGCGGCGTCAGTTGCTTGCAGGGCCCGCACCACGCGGCCCAAAAGTCGACGATCACGGGAACGCTGCGCGACGCCTCGATGACGTCCTTCACGAAGCCTGCGGTGGTCGTATCCTTGATGAGCTCGGCGTCGTTCACGCTTCCCGCCGAACCCTTCAACACGCCCAAATCCATCTTCGTCTCCTTGCGGCAGCTGCGGCCAAATCCTTAGCGCACAAACCCCGGGAATACCAAAGTCGCGAGCGCCGCAGCGACGCGACCGGAGTCTAGAACGCGCACATCGGGACGCGAACAGCGAACTGCAAGTCATTGACCCGCGGGAGCTTTCGATTTCGTGGGCCGCGTCACGCGTAAGGATCCCCGCCGCCGGGGGCCTCAGGAGCCGCCAGCGGCCGCCCTGGCCGGGCCAAGCGAAACGATCCTAGGCTCATGCCCGCAGGCGCGGACGAACCGCAGGAGGTTGTCGCGGGCGATGTTGGTCGTCGCAGTATTCTCCAGTGGATGGCAGTTGATGCTGTCGTGGTGCATGAGCTCGGCGTCAACGACGAGGCGCACGCGCCGCTCCGGATCGTTGATGAGGGCGAAGGCGGTGACCGAGCCTGGCGGCACTCCCAGCGCCTGCATCAGAAGCTCCGGCTTGCCGAAGCTGAAACGGCCCGCGCCCAATGTCCGCGCCAGCGCCTTGAGGTCGACTCGCGTGGTGCTCGCGGCGACGACAAGGAACAGCTCCCCGCCCTCGTCCTTGAGGAAGAGGTTCTTGGTATGGGCGCCGGGAAGCTCCCGCTCGAGTTTGCTGCTCTCCGCTACCGTAAACAACGGCTCGTGCTCGACCGTGTGCGTCACAATTTGCAGGTCGGCGAGGCGGCGGAACAGGTCTTGGCGGGTTGCGGGGCGGGTCGCTGGCATTGGTTAAGCCATGGAAAGGGGAGGCCATATCTAGCCGCTTACCGCTTCATCGCCAACCCGACGGTCCCTCCCACCGGGGGCCTTCCCTCCCCGCAGGCGTGCTTGCTGGCGCGTGGCCGCGGCGCTAGCATTGCAGCCGGCATCACAGCAGGAGACCCCATGCCCGCGAAAATCTATCTGGCCGCCACGGTGCTGCTCCTCATCCTCTGCGGGCACGCGAACGCGCAGGAGCGGTGGGCGGCGATCACACCGAACCTCGAGAACTCCTCGACCGTCGTCTGGGCGACGAGCAAGGAGCAGGCAAAGAAGCTCGCGACGCTCGCCTGCAAGCAGGTGTCCTCGACCTGCGCCGAGACGCCCGCCAGTACCGACGGCATGGACCAGA
>CAXMLT010000196.1:0-7912 GCA_964194245.1 uncultured Hyphomicrobium sp. | reverse complement strand
ATGCCCGAATTCCGCCAAGAGGCCGGTCGCTTGTCCTAGTTGCCGGCAGGATCGTGGCACCTCCTCCGGGCGCGCAAGTGAAGAGCGGGGCGACCTACTTCAGCGGCAGGCTGGGCTTCGCCCGTGCAACCCTACTGAAGAGCAAGGAAGTCGGCGAGGGCGGCGAGGAGATCTGGAACCTGGTCATCTCCGAGGCTCCGGCAGCCAAGCAGGACGATCGGCCGGCGAGTGGCTCCCCCGAGCTGCAACAGAAGTACGCGCCCAACACCAACGGCCGGCGTGATGACCATCGCCGTGGTGTCCTCGACGACGAGATCCCGTTCTAGAGCCGGATATCCACGACAAACTTCGGGTAGCCGGTCGTCAATTTCAGCAGCCAGATCACCGCTACGATAACGGCGAATAGGGTGACCGCGACGACGAAAACAGCGCCTTCGAACCAACTCAAGCGTTCGAAAGTTGAGTTTTGCTGATCTGTCACGGGATTCATACCGCGATTGTAGATCGAAAGGCGGCCAGATCAAGCCGCACGACACGGCCCGCTTCTGCGGGCTTTTTCAATGGGGGAACGTCAGTGCCAGGCTATCTGAACTCGCAGTCGCCCAGAGCTCAAAGCGCAGGGGAACGGCCGGCGCGACGACCATCGGCGTGGCATCCGCGACGAGGAAGCACCCTTCTAAACCGCGCTCACATCGCAAATTCCCCGTTTTGCACGATGAGCTAGCGGTCAGGGCCGGCTCACCAGTGCATCACCCCGAACAGGTGCAGAAGAATGATGACGCCGAGCGGAACGCCAAGCAGCCAGAGCAGAAGGTCGCGAGCCATTTAGCTTTCTCCAAATCCTTTCCGTCGTTGTCGACGACGGGCTCAAACAACAGCGATGAGTGCTTCGGACATTCCCCTGAACTAATGCACGCTCCGCTATTGACGGGCTGGGCTTCACGATAAAGGCGGGTTGCTAGTGCGCCTAACCATCGAGCGTCCGGCCCAAAGGTTGTGATCGCGGTTATGCCCCCCTCGTTGGGCCGCGTACCAGGCCGCCGCCAGGCTGATCAGCAGTGCGCGTGCCCCGGCCTCGCGGGCTTTCTCCACCGCGCGCTGAGCGTCGGCGAATGCGGTATCGACGCGCTTCTCCGCCTCGTCCAGCGGAATGCCGGCGCGTTGTGCCACTTTCTGCGCCAAATAGGTCCGATCGTTCGCGTTCATTTGGCCATTGGACACGGAGATCGCGAGAATGCGCGCAACTTCATCGCGGTCGAGCTGAGCGGTGGCGGCAGTGGGGGCAGCGGCGGTCGTCGAGGAGCGGAGCAGCGTGTCGGTTGCAGGCGCAAGAACGGTGTCGCTCTGCGCGACCGCGCTGGACGCGACCTGCGCGCCCACCTGCGCGGTGGTTATGGTGGTGACCATAACCAGCAGCGCGCCAGTCACGATGCCCAGTGACCAGACGAGGAAGCCGTGCATGCCGTCCCGGAAGGCGACCTCGTCGACCCCGCCCTCGTGCCATGATGAACGCAGCCGCCCGGCGATGTAGCCCCCGAGCATGAACGACCCGATGGTCACGATCAGTGACCAAGCGGCGGCAATCGTTCCGGCGGACCCAGCGTGAGAGTGACCAGGATAGGCGGAAATCAGCGACAGACCTAAAGAGGCGCCTGCAGTGAGAAGTACCGAGGACAGGGCGGCGGCCGCAAGAGCACCCGCGAAAACCGGGCTCCATTCCACGTGACTTCGTTCGACGACGAGTTCGGTTGCCATGGTCAGTTACTCCGTTAGCGAAGTCCGAGCAGGCTCAACACGAACATGACCACCACGACCAATCCTACAAGGTAAATGATCTCGTGCATCTCGGAGCACCTTTGTCTGTTGAGACTTTCAACGACGGATGTCGAATTTAGTTCCACTCCGAAGTGCGCCTGCGGTCAGCTCGCTTCATGCGCTTGCCGATGGACCGCATGGGCGTCTCACCGGGCAGCGGCAGGCTCGGAGAATTCGGCGCCCGGCAGGTCGCCGTTCAACAAGCGCTCAGCTTCGCGAGGCCCGCCTTCGTTAACGGACCGGTTTCAAGTTGAGCGCGCTGCGACAGCGCGCGCGCGTGACACTCCACTAGTTCAACAGAAAAGGTGACAGATGGACGAACGTGACACGACCACGGCGGGCGACGACACGCGCGAGTCAGAGCGGGCGATCGCCCCCGTCGAGCCCGACGAGGATGGCGAGATCGAGGAAGTCGAGGGTGAAGAAGACGGCGAGTCCGAGGCCGAACATCTGCAAGATCACACCCACCTCGAGGCGGCGCGCGAGCTCAGCGAGCTGCAGATTGCGGCCGATGAAGAATCCCGCCAATTGGGCCTCACCGAATTTGACGGCGCCGAATTTAGGCAAGCGCTCATTGAATCTGGCGCGGAAGGTCTTGAGCTCGCGGAGGAAGATAAGCCGCTGTTTAGCTCCTTTTTTGCTGCACAGCGCGAGGCCGGCGCGAGCTCTGCCGAGATCGGCCGGGCGGTCGGCTGGTACTTGCGCCAGAACGCCGGGGCTGCCGAGCAGCGCCACGAAACGGACCTCGCCGATGCCGGACGCATTCAAGACAGGCTCAAAGCCGAATGGGCGCGCGACTACGAGGCGAACATTGCGCGAAGCAAGCAGTTCCTCGAATCCGTGCCTGAGATCGCCGACGCCATAACGACAGCGCGACTGCCGGACGGCTCATTACTCCTGCACCAGGAGGGTTTCCCCGATTTCCTCCTCGGCCTCGCCAAGGGTCGCAGCATGCCCGCACAGAAAGAAGCGCCAGTCGCGTCGACGCCAAAAGAACGACTGGCCCAGATCGAGGAGGTGCTCCGCGCGGACTCTCAGAAGTACTTCCGCGAGAAGCTCGACGAGGAAGCCATCCAGCTTCGCCGGCAGATTGAGAAGACGACACCAAGATCAGCCGGTCCCGGCGTAGCGCATCTTGAGAGCCAGCTTTCCACGCTGAAAAAGATCATGGCGACGGATCCGAACAGATATTGGAAAGAGAACATGAGCCAGCGGGCAATTGAAATCCGCAGGCAAATCGAACAGGTCGAAGCCGCTAACGCGGCGAAGGGAAGATAGAGGGAACCCCGATGTCAGACACAATTTTGCCGAAGGGCGCCTTGCGTCCGGCGGAGCACGTCGTGCGCAACATGATCGTCGATCTTGGAATGATCGACGCTCCCGATGCGGGATATGACGACGTTCTTGAACCAGGCTTCTGGTCAAATCTTGCCCCCGACCTAAAGGTTGGCGACGAGGTTCGTATCCTGGCGTCAGATCGCTCCTGGGAGCGGACCGTGCGGGTGGAGTCTGTCGGGCCCGCTGGCAGCGTGGTGCAGCACATCGACGGCAAGCGGGCCACGTCCTTGGCGCGACAGGTTTACCTGTGCCGGGAGCGCAAGGACGCCGAGCATATGTTTGCCGTCTACGTCAAAGAGGGCGAGGACTGGACGCGTTTGGCGCCAGGTCAGACGAGCTTGATGGCTCTGGCGGAGGAACTTGACGCCCTCATAACGCGCGAGCCCAACGCCGACTTTACGTTGAGCCCCTACGACATCGGCCGCATCAAGGAGCTGGGGAGCGACGACCAGGCGGCCTGCGATACGACGATTTTATTGCCCGAAGGGACGCCCGACCGCGATAGCTGGCGGATCGCCTATCGCGACAAGTTCGGTGTGCGCGTGGCTGCTAGGATCAACCGGCGAACAGTTTGCGAGGAGATCCGCAATTTCTTCTGGGGCTTGAGCGGAAACCCCTACGGTACGGACCAGCCGGAGTGGAGGCGCGTAGAAACGGACTGGCGACCGGCAACCAGCGATTGGCTGCTCATCCGTCCGAACTGGAACGCACGGCAGTTATGGCCCCAATGCTTCCCCGAGCCGCCGAAATTCTCCGAGGAGTACGAACGGGCCGCCGCCGTGCAGCGTGAAAAGAGTATGGCTAAGCGCAAGAGCAACCTCGCCCGCGAGCGAGCAGCGGAGAACGCGCGAGTTTCGTCTGAGATCGACGCCAGACAGCGCGAAGCGGTCCACTTGATCTCGCGCAAGTTTGAGTGATCACCATGACCAAGATCACGCCCGTCGAGCCGGTTTATTTTCAATCAAGCAGCGCGGTTCCTTACTGCAACTTCTTCGCTGTGGCACCCGCGGGTTCCCGTATCGACCATGTTTTCCTACCAGCCTTCTGGGCAAAGGTGGCGACAACAGCGGCCTGCAACGGCCGTCTGCACGTTGACGACATGGTGCGCATTCGCGCAGCCGATCGGACCTGGGATGTGATGCTGGTAGTAAGCGGGTTCCGCGCCGACGGCACTCCGACACTGGTTCGCTGGCCGCGTGATCCCTTCACCATCTCGAAGCCGCAGCTTCCAAACTTCATCCCAAAGACGCTTGTGGAGGCGTGCCAGGTCATCGGCGTCGAGCTCGATGCGGACGAAGATACCATCAAGCGCGTAGGAGATGCGCTGCGTATTGCCAATCATCCTGACCATGCTCGCGATGAGGCGGACAAACAGAGACGCGAGGCGCGCTCAAAGCAAGTCAACGCTGCTCTCGATCTTCTGCTGAAGCGCAGAGCGGCTTGAGGGAAATCATGAGAAAGAGACAAAAAACGCCCAAGGCCAAAGCCAAGGCGGCGAAGACGCCTGCGCGCAAGCGCAGCGAATACAGCGCTGAGCTCGCCGAGGAGGTGCTGAACTTTTTGATCGACGGCCGGACGCTGAAAGAGATCGAGGCGATGCCCGGCAAGCCGTCGAGGACGCAGGTCTTCAGATGGCGGCACCAGCACGAGGAATTCGCGGCTCTCTACAAGGAGGCACTCGACTCCCGCGCCGATGGATTGGCTGACGACGTCGAGGACATCGCGCATAAGATGCAGACGGGGAGCATCGAGGCCGCCACCGGTCGCGAAATCATCAATGCACTCAAATGGGCGGCTGGCGTCCGCGCGCCACAGCGCTACGGCCAGAAAGTTTCCGCCGAGCTCAGTGGTAAGGACGGCGGCCCCATCCTGGTGAGTGAGAATCCCAACCGTCTGCTCGACCTCGCGCGCGGTATCGCGTTGATCTTTGCCGACACGCATACGCTGAACGGCGAGCCCAATCCCATCGACAACTTCTCCCAGGGCAAACTAAATGAGCCAACCTCTACTTGACCAAATCCTTGCCCGCCTGCAGGGCATGTCGCCCGAGCAGATCGCCTCGCTCGAGAAGCTCGTCAAAACCGGACTCGGTTCGCCGCTGTGGATGCCAACGCCCGGCCCGCAGCTCGAAGCCTACGAGACGTTGGCGGACGAACTGTTCTACGGGGGCTCTGCAGGTTCAGGAAAAACGGAGCTCTGCATCGGTCTCGCTCTCACACGTCACCAGCGCTCGCTCATTCTGCGCCGCACGAACAAGGAAGCCTCAAAACTCGTCGAGCGCTTCGTTGAGATCTTCGAGGGACGCGATGGGTGGAACGGGCAGGATAACGTATGGCGCACCAAAGACGGTCGCGTGATCGACGTGGGCGGCTGCCAACACGAAGACGACCGCCAAAAATGGAAGGGCACGCCGCATGACCTCATCGCCTACGATGAGGCGGCCGACTTCACGGAGAGCCAGTTCAGATTCATCTCTGCGTGGAACCGCTCTGCGGATCCGAGCCAACGCTGCCGCATCATCGCCGCCGGCAACCCGCCGACCACTCCCGAGGGGCTCTGGGTCATAAACTACTGGGCTCCGTGGCTCGATGCCACGCACCCCAATCCCGCGCAGCCAGGCGAGCTCCGCTGGTTCACCACTATCGGCGGCAAAGATACCGAGGTCGACGGGCCGGGGCCGCATCTCATCGGCAACGAGATGGTACGTGCACGCTCACGCACCTTCATCCCCGGTCGCCTCGAAGACAATCCCTTCCTCGCGCGCACTGACTATGCTGCGGTCTTGTCTGCGCTGCCGGAGGAACTGCGCGCTGCTTACAAGGATGGTCGCTTCGACAAGAGCCTTCGTGATCATCCGAAGCAAGTCATCAAAACTGAGTGGATCCTCGCCGCCCAAGAGCGCTGGAAGGCCAACCCCAGATCGCCGCAAGACGCGCCGATGACCGCTATGGGTCTCGACGTCGCCGCGGGCGGTCCAGATCACACGACGCTCGCGTGGCGATACGATTGCTGGTACGCGCCCCTCGTCTCGGTCCCGGGCGCAGAAACTCCCTCGCCTAGTGATGCCGCCGCTCTCGTCGTCTCACATCGCCGCGATGGCGCGGCCATCATCGTGGACGTTGGCGGTGGCTACGGTGGCGGCGTTGTTGAGCGCCTCAAGGACAACCGCATCGAGGCGGTCAAGTTCAACGGCGCACACGGAGCGACAGCGCGGTCGAAGGACCGGGCGTTGACCTTCGCTAACAAAAGAGCACAGGCCTGGTGGGCTCTGCGCGAGGCGCTCGATCCGTCTCAGCGCGACGGGAGCCCGATCTGTCTCCCCGATGATCCAGGTCTGAGAGCAGATCTCGCTGCTCCACATTGGGAGCTCACGGCGCGCGGCGTGCTCATCGAGGACAAGGACGACATCAAGAAACGGCTGGGCCGCTCGCCAGACAAAGGCGACGCTGTCGTCATGGCGTGGAGCGAAGGGCAGCGAGCCGTGAAGCGCGGCCTCGGCAGTCCGCATCTGACGCACTCGAGCTACAGAGAGAAGCCGAAGTTCTGCACCATGACCGACCGCGTGAGTGCACGAAGCTGGAGCCGTGACAGATGAAACGCATCGGCATCGCGATACCCGGCTTCCAATTGGATAAGCACGGCAAGCCCGTGCGGTCACAGCGGGGCCTGTCGGTTTCGAAAAAAATCGCGAAGGCCAAAAGCAAAAAGGCTCGCGTCGTTCCGCGGCGGCCGTTCGGCACCTGATGCGTTAGGCCGTCGCAGCGCCTCTCCTCGCTCGGGCCGCGATGTGCTGCGTACCTTAGAACCCCCGGTCGTCAACGCCTGGACGTCCATCCTGCCGCGGCGATCGGGGGCTTTTTTTATTGGCTCTCTCTGTCCTTTTAAATCCACTCCGGCCAGAAGCCCGGCGCATCCGCCTCGTCGGGAGCGTCATGCTCGGCCTGGGCAATCATCTCCTCCCGAATTTCGTCGCTATACGCGATGTCGAGGCAGTCTTTGGCGAGCTTCACCAAGCGGGCGAACTCAGGATCGTCGTGAGGCAGCGCCTTGGCGTCGGCGATAAACCGTTGGGCACAACGGCGAAGATCCGGGCTCATCATTCAGCGGACCTCCCCGTCGCGGCGATTACGTCGTGCCCGAGCCATAGCCCGCTCGACCGCCTCGGCCACGAGCCTCTCAGCTTCCTTGCCGCGCTCGATCGCCCGCATCCAGCCGGCGCCCGTCAACTGCACGTGCAGCTTCCCGTCCATCTCGGCCAGTTCCCAGTCCGTATAGAAATCGCGGGGTTGCTTGCGCTTCGGCATGGGGTGGCTCGCGGTTGTTGCTCCTACCCTATGGAGGGGGAAGCGGTTTTCAGCGCCCGCAGGGTCGCTAAGGTGGCGGCCAGGCGACGGGGAGTTAGATGCGTCGGGATGATTGGCTTGGGGCCCTGTTCGGAGTCCTGTTCGTTTGGCCAGCGGTGCTCTCCTTTCTAGCTGGTGTCATTGTCTTAGGGTGGCAGGCGAAGCATTGGCTGCAATATGCCGTATGGCCAACTATCACGGTGCGAGATGGCCTTGCCTGGTGGAGCGGGCAAACGCCCCCTGAGGTCAACACTGGGGCGCTTGGGATAGATAAAATTCTGACCTGGTGCTTGGACGGCTCGCCACTGACGCTGTGGATGATGCTCATTCTCCCCATCGCGTGGTTTTTGCTGGGCATGGGCTTATCCAATCCACTCTTTCCAGATCCCAACAAAAAGCCCCGCCATCGCTGACGG
>CAXMLT010000195.1:0-13483 GCA_964194245.1 uncultured Hyphomicrobium sp. | reverse complement strand
CCCGCCGGGCCGGCCGATGGCTGGCCTGTGGGAGTTTCCCGGTGGCAAGGTCGAGACGGGCGAGACGCCGGAATCCGCGCTGCGCCGCGAGCTTGCCGAGGAGCTCGGCATCGACGTGTGCCCGACGTGCCTGTCGCCGCTCACCTTCGCCAGTCACGCCTACGAGGCGTTTCATCTGCTGATGCCGCTCTATCTCTGCCGCCAGTGGGACGGCACGCTGCGTGCGCACGAAGGCCAGGAGATCGCGTGGGTGCGCGCCTCCAAGCTGTCGCGCTACCCGATGCCGCCGGCGGACGCGCCGCTCATCGCGCCGCTGTGCGATTTGCTGGGCTGAGACGCCCTCCACCTATTCCCGCAGCTTGCGATCCGGCACCCCGAGCGCGTCCGCGAGCCGCGCCTGCGCCGAGCCGGGACGCAGCGGCTTTGGCTGGCTCTCGTCGGGCGCCCACGCCGTCAGCGTGAGGATATCGAACGTCGCCGGCACGCGGCCATCAGCGCCCGCGAAGCGCTCGGCGTAAATCTCGGCTGAGCGCATCAGCAGCCCGCGCGTCACCGGATGGCGGCGTCGAGACGTGAGCATGTTGCTCGCGCCCATCGCGCGCAGCTCGTGCATCAGGGCGAGCGGCGAAGCATACGTCACCGTTACCATCTCCGAATCGACGACGGGCAGCGCGAATCCTGCCCGCTGCAACAGGCTGCCGAGATCACGCACGTCGGCGAAGGGAGCGACGCGCGGAGAGGCGCCGTCGGTGATCTCGGCTTCCGCCGCGAGCCAGGACTGACGCAGCTCCGTCAAGGTCGCCCCGCCGAGCAACGCCGCCAGCAGCAGCCCGTCCGGCTTCAGCGCGCGGCGGATCTGCACCAGCGCGCCCGGCAGGTCGTTGACGAGATGCAGCGCGAGCCCGGACACGGCGAGATTGAGCGAGGCGTCCGCAAACGGGAGCGCCTCCTCGTCGGCGGCAACGCGCCAGCCCCCGCAGCCGCGCAAGAGCGCCAGCGAGCGCTCGACCTCGACGAAGCGCTCGATTCCGGCCACGCCGGCGAGCCGCCGCGAGATGAGGCCGTGGTGCGCCCCGATGTTGGCTGCGAGCGGGAACCGCCGCTTGATCAGCTCAAGCCGCCCGGCGAAGTCCTCTCCCACCCGGGCAAGCAGGAAGTCGTGCGCGATCGCTTGGCCCGCATGGCGGTCGCGCCGCCGCAAGAGCAAATCGCGGTCAAAAATTAGGCTTGGCTCTGATGCGGCGGAGGGCACGTTGATCCACTAAAGTGACGGACGGCCTTGCTGCGAAGGCCCTGGCAGGCTGATCCGGACCAGCTAATATGGTGGGGCACACTACTGCATTGCGTATGCGTAGACAGGTGGGATGTGCTCGAGGGGGGAAGCGGAGAGTCGGCAGTACCGGAGCCGCGGATAGGCGCTCTGCGCAAGGCCGCGGCGGCGATCGCCGATGTGCTGGTGCCGCCGCTATGCCTCTCTTGCCACGGAAGGCTCTCCACCCACGATGCCCTGTGCCCCGCCTGCTGGAGCGGAATTGACTTCATCCGCGCACCGTTGTGCGACCGCCTCGGGCTGCCGATGCCCTACGACACCGGCGGCCGAATGGTCTCGGCGGCGGCCGCCGCCGATCCACCGGCCTATGACCGCGCGCGGGCGGTTGCGCGCTTCGAGGGCGTGATGCGCACCCTCGTGCATGACCTCAAGTTCCACGACCGCCACGACGCGCGCCGCCTGTTCGGGCGCTGGCTTGCCGGCGCGGGCGCCGAGCTCCTGGGGGATGCGGATGCGCTCATTCCCGTCCCGCTCACCCGCGTGCGCCTATTGAGTCGGAGATTCAATCAATCCGCGATCCTCGCCCACGAGCTCGCTCGCAGAACCGGCATCAAGGTGGAGCCCCTCGTGTTGCTGCGCGTGCGCGCCTCAAAGCCCCAGGTGGGCTGAGCCGCGAGCAGCGGCGCCAGAACGTCGCCGGCGCCTTTGCCGTTGCGGCCGGCCGCGAGGCCGCTATCACAGGCGCGAAACTGATCCTCGTCGATGACGTCATCACCACCGGCGCCACGGCCGGAGCTTGTGCGCGCGCCCTGAAGCGTGCCGGCGCGGCACGGGTTGACGTGCTGGCGCTGGCGCTGGTGTCAGATGCCGGCGTGGTGGCGTCTTAGCTAAATTCTTGGAAAGGTGTGACACGCGTCATATTTGCGGCGACTCAGAGAAGGATTAAGTTGGTTTCCGGGCGTTGAAAGGAACCCACCAGAGGGCCATGACCAACATTACCGTCTACACCACTAGGCTTTGCCCCTATTGCTGGATGGCAAAGGAGCTCTTGCGCAAGAAGGGCGCGATTTTCAATGAGATCGACGTCGGCTGCCGCGCCGAGCTGCGCGCCGAGATGCGCACCAAGGCCGGCGGCCGCAACACCGTGCCCCAGATTTGGATCGGCGAGCGCCACGTGGGCGGATGCGATGACCTCTACACACTTGATCGCGACGGCAAGCTCGACCCGCTGCTGGCGGCCTGAGTTGCCGGTGAGTGCACGCGGCGAGGCCCGGTCCTGATGGCGGATACCCACTCCGCTCGGTCGTTCCGTGTCGGCCTGGTGCAGATGTGCTCCGGCCGCGACGTCGAGCGGAATGTCGAGGACGCCACCGACCTCATCCGCAACGCCAAGCGCGAAGGCGCCGACTACATCCAGACGCCCGAAATGACCACGATCATGGAGCTCGACCGTGCGCGGCTCCTGTCGGCGACGCGGCCCGAAGCCGGCAACCCCGCGCTCCTGCACTTCCAGTCACTGGCGCGCGAGCTCGGCATCTTTTTGCACATCGGCTCCATGGCGATCCTCGTCGCCGATGGTCGCCTCGCCAACCGCTCCTTCCTCATCTCGCCGGCGGGCGACGTCGCCGCGCGCTACGACAAGATCCATATGTTCGACGTCGATCTCGGCGGCGGTGAAAGTTACCGCGAGAGCGCCAACTATCAGCCTGGCAGCCGCGCCGTGCTGGCCGATCTGCCGTGGGGCAAGCTCGGCCTGTCGATCTGCTACGACCTGCGCTTTCCCCATCTCTACCGCGCGCTCGCCCGCGCCGGCGCCCGCTTCCTAGCGATCCCCTCGGCGTTCACGCGCCCTACCGGCTTGGCGCACTGGCACACATTGCTGCGCGCCCGCGCCATTGAATCGCAGGCCTATGTGTTCGCGGCGGCCCAAGGTGGAGCACACGAGAACGGTCGCGAAACCTTCGGGCACAGTCTCGTCGTATCTCCCTGGGGCGAGCTTCTCGCCGAGGGCGGCGTTCACCCTGCAGTCATCGTTGCTGATGTTGAATTGCAGCTTCTGGAGGATGTCCGCCGTCGCGTGCCCTCGCTCCAGCACGATCGGGCCTTCGACGTCGTACACGCCGCAGAGGACGTGCCGGACAAGGTCGTGCCGTGATCAGATATCGCCTTCACTGCTTAAAGGGACATGAGTTCGAGGCTTGGTTCTCGTCCAGCGCCGCTTACGACGCGCAGGCGCAGAACCAACAGGTCTGCTGCCCCGAATGCGACGAGCGCGAGGTCGTGAAGGCAGTCATGGCGCCGAACGTCGCGCTGCGCGGCGCGGAATCGGGTGCGGCCGATGCGCAAGGCAAAGTGCCGACGGTCGTGCACCTGATGCGGGAGGTTCGGCGAGCCCTGCTCGCCAACGCCGTGGATGTCGGCCAACGCTTCCCCGAGGAGGCGCGCAAGATCCACTACGGCGAGGCGGCGCCGCGCGGCATTGCGGGTACGGCCTCGGGCGAGGAGGCGCGCGCGCTGATCGAGGAAGGCATCGAGATCCTGATGCTGCCGCCGCTGCCCGAAGAGGCCAACTAGCGCCACTCACCTCTCCCGTCATGGCGTAGCCATGCTCTTCATGGGCCGGGGTGAGGGGTTATGGTCTCAAATTTCGAGCTCGCTCAGCCCTGGTTGAGGGCGGCGAGCGTATAGAGCACCGCCGACTTGGCGTCCTCGGTCCTGAACCTCGGCTCGGTGCTGCCGGGCGACCGCCACGTGTAGCCGCGGCTGTCGAAGTTCCAGATGCCGTGCACGTGCGCGAAGCGATCGATGACAATGCCGCCGGCCGGCGCGCAACTGAACGAAAAGCCCCTCGTCCTCAGCATGTCGTTGCGGTTTAGAAGCCCCAGCAACCGGCGATTTTCCGCTGTTCCCATGTGCCGATGACCCCCTCAGCAGGAAAGCTCAACTCGATACTGTTTACTTGGTAGGTTGCGCTCCATGAGCGCTGTACTCCGTCTTCAGGCCTCCTTGCTCAGACAAGCGAAGAGTTGATGTGAATCAATCGCAATTACAACTGTAAATGAGATCATTCGTTACCGATTTGATACTCGATGTCTTAAACACAAGAACGCCGTTTCCGTGCCGTTTCTTGACAATTATTAACCAAAGCCATTTCGAGCAAATTTTGCTGCGGCATCAGGGCCAGGAAGATCGCGGGCCGCTCGACTGTCACACCTCCATCATGTGGCGGGCTTAGGCAGCGAGGTTTTCGCTGGGGTTCCTCGAGGTCTCGATGAAGAGTGCAATCGCCGCGGCTCGCCTCGGCCTGTTGCTCGCGGCTGTCGCGACACCGGCTGCCGCGCAGACGATCTATCCGCTCAACCGCGCACAGATCCTCGTGGGCGCCGACTTCGACCTGAAGGTCGAGTTTCCCGGCGCACCCGCATCCGCCGACGTCAAGGTGACGATCGACGGCGAGGACGCGGGACAAGTGCTCGGCAAGACACCCGAGATCATCGCCAACGAGGACGGCCTCCCGCAGACCGCCTACTGGATCCGCGGCGCGCGTCTCGCGACCGCCGGCAGGCACACGGTCGAGGCGATGGCCGGCTCCGCCAAGGCGAACGTCGTATGGGACGCCTTCGCGACACCGGAAGGCCGCAAGGCGAAGAACGTCATCTTGTTCATCGGCGACGGCCTGTCGATGGCGCACCGCACGGCCGCGCGCATCCTGTCGAAGGGCATCACCGAAGGCCGTTACGGCGGCGAGCTCGCGATCGACGACATGCCCTATATGGCGCTGGTCTCCACCGCCGGCACCGACAGCGTCATCACCGACAGCGCCAACTCGATGACGGCCTACACCACCGGCCACAAGAGCTGCGTCAATGCGCTCGGCGTCTACTGCGCCAAGAACCTTCGCGCGCTGGCGCACCCGAAGGTGGAGACCATTGCCGAGCTCGCCAAGCGCAAGCTCGGCCTCGCTATTGGCGTTGTCACCAATACCGAGATCGAGGATGCAACGCCCGCCGGCATGGTGGCCCACACCCGCCTGCGCTCCGATTACGAAGACATCGTGCGCATGTTCTACAAGGTTCAGCCTGACGTCGTCATGGGCGGCGGAGCCGCTCCGTTTCTGCCCAAGCGCTGGGACCCGGTGAACTATGTCGATAAGTTCAAGGAGGCCGGCTACTCATTCGCGGCGAACGCATCAGAGCTTGCCGCCGAGACGGCAAAACCTGAAACGCGCAAGCTGCTCGGCCTGTTCAACGACGGCAACATGGACGGGGCGCTCGATCTCAAGTTCCTGAAGCGAGGCTCGGTCAGCAAGTTCCCGGATCAGCCGGATCTGACGCAGGAGGTGCGTGCCGCGTTGCAGATCCTGTCGCGCAACGACAACGGCTTTGTACTGATGGTCGAATCGGGGCTCATAGACAAGTATAGCCACTCGCTCGATTGGGAGCGTGCCGTCTACGACACCATCATGCTCGACGACGCCGTGCAGGCCGCCAAGGACTTCGCGGCCGACCGCAACGACACGCTGATCATCGTCGTGCCCGACCACGCCCATCCGATCTCGCTGATTGGCACCTACGACGACGCGGCGGGGAGCACCCTGCGCGAGAGGCTGCAGACGTACGCGGCGGCGCAGTTTCCCAACTATGCGCCAGCCGATGGTGAGGGATACCCTCCCACAGTCGAGGTCTCGCGCCGCTTGGCGGTCGTGTTTGCCGCCTATCCCGACTACTGCGACGCTGGCAGACCCAACCTCCCCGGCGCGGCCGAGCTCGGCAAGGTGCCGAAGCTCTCAAACGAGGCTTATTGCGCGCCGGGATCGGCATTGAGGGTGGGGAATCTTCCCATGACCTCGCGCGGTGGCGTCCACTCGGGCGACGACGTAGTGCTGACCGCCACCGGCCCCGGTGCCGAGGTCTTCCACGGCCACGTCGACAACACGATGGTGTTCCGCGCCATGGCGCTGGCGCTCGGGCTTGGCAAATAGCGCCCCGCCGCTGCGCTGAGCCGTGCACGCCCTCACGCGCGCGTGCCAACCGTCAATGAATCTCGGTCATGTAGTGCAGATCGCGCAGATGGCAGCGTGCCACCCTCCACTCGATCGGCCGACCGTCGATCGCATAGACGACGCAGTCGAGCTTCAATAGAGGCGTGCCCTCCGCGACCTTGAGCGCCGCAGCCGCCGGGGCGTCCGCGACAGCCACGCCGATCTTCTCCTCCACGCGTGCGAGTAGAAGGCCATAGCGGTGGGCGAGCACCACGATGCTTGCGGAGATCTCGCTCTCCTGCGCGAGCCCCGGAAAGCGCGCCTGCGGTATCGAGGAGTCCTCGATCATGTACGACTGGCCGTCATGGGTGCGCAGACGGTGTAGGCGGAACACCGGATCGCCGTAGCGAAGGTTGAGCATGCGCGCTTCCGCCTCGTTTGCCGTCGCGGAAATGATCTCGCAGCTCTCGACCGAACCGGAGATGCGGACGCCGTCGACGTCGCGGATGTTGCTGAAGCGGATTGCGCACTCGTCCGAGCTCTGGTCGATGACGAAGGTCCCGCGCCCCTGCCGCCGTGAGATCAGCCGCTCGCTCTCCATCTCGTCGAGCGCCTTGCGCACCGTGCCGACGCTGATGCCGAGCTCGCGCGAAAGGTCGATCTCGTTGGGGATTGCCGCACCAGGCTTCCAGGCTCCGGCCAGGATGCGCTGGATCAGGGTATCCTTGACCTGCAGGTAGAGGGGCCGCGTTGAGAAACGTCCGACCGCCGTCATGACTGCCTCCCAAGCTTGCCGGCCTTCTGCGTCCTGGGCCGGATCCTTAACTTGTGCGATGCGTTCGTGTGGAAGGGCAGTCCGTCGCGCTTATATCCTTGAATAACCGATATAAAAACGCTCTGCCCCTCCCGCTAGAAGTAGAGCCGACAACTAGACTTCAAAAGATATCACGGTTCTTCGAGTACTCTCTCTGTTGTCCACTGTTATTTCCCGGATTGGCTGCATCGGACCAAACAAAGGCCTCCTTCGAGGGGAGTCGCGGCAACAATTCGGCGAGCCCCCTCAAGGAGCTAACGGCGCCGTTAGCCCTTGCTAGCCCGGCCGCTGCCGGTGCAAACATCTGGTCTTGCCCGCGAGGGCGCCCGCGCAACAGGAGACCTTGAGAATGATGGACTTGCGCACGTCCGCGACCCGTGGTGCCGAGTCTGACCGGACCCTGCGCCGCGACTGGACGCGCGAAGAGGCGCAGGCCATCTACGACGCGCCGTTCAACGATCTTCTCTTTCGCGCGCAGACGGTCCACCGCCGCTCCTTCGACCCCAACGCCGTGCAGATGAGCCGGCTGCTGAGCATCAAGACGGGCGGCTGCGCGGAGGACTGCGGCTACTGCAGCCAGTCCGCCCACCACGCCTCCGGCCTCACCGCAAGCAAGCTCATGGCGGTCAACCAGGTGGTGGAGGAGGCTAGGCGCGCGCGTGACGCCGGCGCGACGCGCTACTGCATGGGCGCCGCCTGGCGCGCGCCGAAGACGCGCGACATGGATGCGCTGTGCGCCATGGTCGAGGGGGTCAAGGCGCTCGGTCTTGAGACCTGCATGACGCTGGGCATGCTCACGGACGACGACACCGCGCGGCTGAAGCACGCCGGCCTCGACTACTACAACCACAACATCGACACCTCGGAGCGCTACTACAGCGAGATCATCACAACCCGCACGTTCGCCGATCGCATCGAGACGCTCGCACGTGTGCGCGAGGCGGGCATCAAGGTGTGCGCCGGCGGCATCGTCGGCATGGGCGAGGAGGCGGAGGACCGGGTCGATATGCTGGTCGCGCTCGCAAACTTGCCGCAGCATCCCGAGAGCGTGCCGATCAATATGCTGATCGCCATACCCGGCACGCCGCTCGCCGGAACCGAGAAGATCGACCCGATCTCCTTCGTGCGCACGATCGCGCTCGCCCGCATCCTCATGCCGAAGTCCTACGTGCGGCTCTCCGCCGGGCGCACGGAGATGAGCGAGGAGACGCAGGCGCTGTGCTTCTTTGCCGGTGCCAACTCGATCTTCGTCGGCGATACGCTGCTGACGGCCGACAACCCCGACGAAAGCTCGGACGCCGCGCTCTTTGCCAAGCTCGGCTTGAAGCCGCTCGAGCTCGATCCGCGCGCGGGCGAGCGCAACGATGCACAAGAGTCATGAGCGCGCGCTGGAGGCGTTGAGCCGGCGCGGGCGCCATCGCGCGCTGGCGAGTGCCACCGGCGTCGACTTCGCCTCCAACGATTATCTGGGACTTGCCGCCTCGGACGCGCTGCGCGATGCGGCGCGTGCTGCCATTGAGCGCGGCGTGCCGGTCGGGGCCGGCGGCTCGCGGCTGTTGCGCGGCAATCACCGCGAGCACGAGGCGCTCGAAGCCGAGGCCGCCGCCTTTTTCGGCGCCGAGAGCGCGCTCTTCTTTGGCGGCGGTTTCATGGCCAACGTCGCCATCTTCTCGACGCTGCCGCAGCGCGGCGACCTCATCGTGCATGACGCGCTGATCCACGCCAGCGTGCATGACGGCTTGCGCGCGAGCAAGGCCGAGCGGGCGGAGGCACGCCACAACGATCCCCAAGCCATCGAGGATGCAATCAGCGACTGGCGCGCGGCTGGCGGTGACGGCACGCCTTGGATCGCGGTCGAGAGCCTCTACAGCATGGATGGCGACCGCGCGCCCCTGCCCGAGCTCATCGCCATCGCCGACCGCTACGACGGCATGCTCGTCATCGACGAGGCGCATGCAACCGGCGTGTTCGGCCCCAACGGCCGCGGCCTCGGCGCCGACTACGAGGGCCGCGCGAACGTGCTGACGCTGCACACGTGCGGCAAGGCGCTGGGTGTCACCGGGGCGCTCGTGCTGGCGCCGTCGACGCTGCGCGATTACCTCGTCAACCGCTGCCGGCCGTTCATCTACGCGACTGCTCCCTCGCCGCTCGACGCCGCGCTCGTGCGCGCAGCTCTCCTCATTTGTCGCTTCGACGCCGCGCGGCGCGAGAGGCTGCACGCACTCGTTGCGCTGGCCGGCGAGCAGCTCGGGACCTCGTGCGGCATCACCGCCTCGGGATCGCAGATCCAGCCGGTCATCGTCGGATCGGATGCACGGGCAACGCAGCTCGCCGCCGCCATGCAGGCGCATGGCTTCGATATCCGCGCCGTGCGCCCGCCCACGGTGCCGGAGGGCACCGCGCGGCTGCGGCTGTCGCTGACGCTGAATGTCGACGAGGCAGTGGTGGGCGCGATGATCGCGGCGCTCAGCGCGGAGTTGAAAGGTCTCGGCCCATGAGGCCGGCCTTCGTCGTCACTGGCACGGACACCGACGTGGGCAAGACGGTGCTCGCGGCCGCGCTCGTTGCCGCGCTCAACGGCTGCTATTGGAAACCGGTGCAGGCGGGCCTTGCGGGCGAGACGGACGCCGAGATCGTGCGCCGGCTGAGTGGTGTGTCGGCAGAGCGGATCATTCCGGAGACCTACCGGCTTACGACCGCTGCCTCCCCGCACCTTGCGGCCGAGCGGGACGGCATCGAAATCGATGTCGAGCGGCTGGCGAAATTGCCGGATGCGGGCGGCGCACGTCCGTTCGTCATCGAAGGCGCCGGCGGGCTCATGGTGCCGCTGACGCGGCGTCTCCTGCAGATTGATCTCTTTGCCCGCTGGGCCGTGCCCGCGATCCTGTGCGCTTCCACCCGCCTGGGGACGATCAACCACAGCCTTCTGTCGATCGAGGCCCTGAAACGCCGCGGTATCCCGCTGCTCGGCATCGCCTTCGTGGGCAACGAACAGGCGGATTCGGAGCGCACGATTTCTGAGATGGGCGGTGTGCGTCGGCTCGGCCGGCTGCCGCACCTCGATCCGCTCGACGCCGCGAGCCTGCGCGCGGCTTTCGATAGCAACTTCCGGCGCTCCGACTTTCTGGCGGACGTTCCGACATGACCGCACGCGACGCCTCCCCGGTCTGGCACCCGTTTACGCAGCACGCGCTGCAGCCGTCGTCGGTCGAGATTGCGGCGGCTGAGGGCGCATGGCTCACGACCGCGGGTGGTCGGCGCATCCTCGATGCAATCTCGTCGTGGTGGGTCACTACGCACGGGCATCGGCATCCCCACATCGTCGCGGCGATAAGGGCCGAGGCGGACCGGCTCGATCAGGTGATCTTCGCCGGTTTCACGCATGCTCCCG
The DNA here is from genome assembly GCA_964194245.1 of uncultured Hyphomicrobium sp. Classification (GTDB taxonomy): domain Bacteria; phylum Pseudomonadota; class Alphaproteobacteria; order Rhizobiales; family Hyphomicrobiaceae; genus Hyphomicrobium_A. The sequence continues at coordinate 3,027 of CAXMLT010000195.1, read as the reverse complement.
CCGAGCGTCTCGCGCGCGGCTTGGTTGCAATCGCGCCACCGGGGCTCGAGCACGTCTTCTATTCCGACAGCGGCTCGACCTCGGTCGAGGTCGCGCTCAAGATGGTGCTCGGCTACTGGCACAACGTGGGCGAGCCGCGCCACCGTATCCTCGCGCTCGAGCACGGCTATCACGGCGACACGATCGGCGGTATGTCGGTCGGCGCGCGCGGCGTGTTCAACGCACCGTACGCGCCGCTGCTGTTCGAGGTGACGCGGCTGCCGTTTCCGGACGCCGGCCGCGAGCAGCCGACGCTTGACGCGCTGGATGTAGCCTGCCGGGAAGGCAGCGTTGCCGCATTGATCGTGGAGCCGCTCATCCTCGGAGCCGGCGGCATGCTGATCTACTCGGCCGCGGCGCTCGCCGAGATGAAGCGCGTCTGCGAGCGCCACGGCGTCCTCTTCATTGCCGACGAGGTCATGACCGGCTGGGGACGGACGGGCACGCTGTTTGCCTGCGAGCAGGCCGGCGTCTCGCCCGACATTCTATGCGTCGCGAAGGGGATCACCGGCGGTGCGCTGCCGCTCGCCGCGACACTGTGCACGCCGCGTATCTTCGAGGCGCACCTGTCCTCCGACCGCACCAAGACGTTCTTCCATTCGAGCTCGTACACCGCCAATCCGCTCGCCTGCGCCGCGGCCGTCGCCAACCTCGAGGTGTGGGCGCGCGAGCCGGCGGTCAACCGAGTGGCTGCGCTGGCCGCAGGTCAAGCACAGCGCCTCGGTGCCTTCGCGGACGACCGGCGCTTCAAGAACGTCCGCCGGCTCGGCACCATCGCAGCACTCGACCTAGACGTGCGCGATGCCGGCTATCTGGCCGACGTCGGGCCGAGGCTCTATCAGTTCTTCCTGGAGCGCGGCGTGCTCTTGCGCCCGCTCGGCAACACCATCTACGTCATGCCGCCGTATTGCATCGCGGACGCCGAGCTGGATCTTGTCTATGACGCTATCCGCGCGGCGGCGGATGCACTGGCTTAGCGGTACCGGGAACACGAAATGACGTGCTCTGAGATCATAGGGTTTGGCCGCTACGCCCCGCAACGGCGCGTCTTGAACGCCGAGATCGAGGAGCGCCTGAAGCTTGAGCGCGGCTGGATCGAGCGCCGCACCGGCATCCTCGAGCGGCGCTACGCCGCCGACGGAGAGGCGCTGACCGACATGGCGGCGGCAGCCGGCGAGGAGGCGCTGGCGCAGTCCGGCATCGACCGCTCGCGCATCGCACTTACGCTGCTCGCGACCAGCACGCCCGACCACCCGTTGCCGCCATCGGCGCCGCTGCTCGCGCACCGCCTGGGCCTTGTGCATTCCGGTGGCATAGACCTCGCGGGCGCGTGCGCCGGCTTCCTCTACGCGCTGGTGCTGGCCGATGGGTTCGTGCGCGCGCAAAACGCGCCCGTGCTGGTGGTAGCGGGAAATGTACTGTCGCGGCGCATCAATCCGGCCGAACGCGCGAGCTGCATCCTCTTTGCCGACGCCGCGGGCTCGCTGGTGTTGGCGCCTACGGAGCGGCCGGGATGCGGGCTGCTCGGCGCGAGCCTCGCGGCGGAGGGGAACGGCTACGATCTGATCAAGATCGAAGCGGGCGGCAGCCGCCGTCCGTTCGCACCCGACACGCCGGTCGAAGAAACCCTCATGACCATCCCCGACGGGCAGGCGGTCTTCTCACGGGCCGTCGACATGATGGTTGCCACCTCGCGCGAGGCGCTCGGCAAAGCGAAGCTCACCATCGCCGATATCGACTGGCTCATTCCCCACCAGGCTAACGCACGCATCATGGCGGCGGTCGCGGGCAAGCTCGGCGTGCCGGAAGAGAAGATGATCTCGACGGTCGCGAGCTACGGCAACAGCTCGGCCGCCACGATCCCGTTCTCGCTGGCGCTCGCCGCGCAGGAGGGACGCATCCGCAAAGGAGACCGCATCCTCATGTGCGCAGCCGGCGCCGGCCTCACGGGGGGCGCCGTGGTGCTCGTGTTTTGACGGGCGCCAGTACCGGTACGGAAATCGAAAAACAACCGTCGCGCGCGATAGCGTCCACCGACTAGGTTGTGGCGTCGGAAACGGCTTCCAGCAGAGAGCGAGTTCATGCGCATCGGCGTGCCCAAGGAGATCAAGGTCCACGAAAACCGCGTCGGGCTCACGCCGGCGAGCGTGCGCGAGGTCGTCGCGCACGGGCACGATGTGCTGCTTGAGACCGCGGCCGCCGAGCGGATCGGCGTCTCCGACGACGATTACCGCAAGGCGGGCGCCAAGATCGCCGAAACGGCGGCGGAGGTCTTCGCCAAGTCCGAGTTGATCGTGAAGGTGAAGGAGCCCCAACCGCAGGAGCGCGAGCTGTTGCGCGAGGGCCAGACGATCTTCACCTATCTGCACCTTGCGCCCGATCCCGATCAAACGAAGGAGCTGATGGCCTCGGGCGTGACGGCCATCGCGTATGAGACGGTGACGAGCCCGCACGGGGGCCTGCCGCTCCTGTCGCCTATGAGCGAGGTTGCCGGGCGCATGGCGATACAAGCAGGCGCCCACTGCTTGGAGATGGAGCAGGGCGGCCGCGGCATGCTGCTCGGCGGCGCTGCGGGCGTTGCCCCGGCGAATGTTGTGGTGATCGGCGGCGGCGTCGCCGGCGTCAACGCCGTGCGCATGAGCATTGGGCTCGAGGCGGCGGTGACGTGCATCGACATCAACATCGAGCGGCTCTATGCGCTCGACCAGCAGTTCGGCGCCTCGCTCAACACCATCTTCTCCACGCGGCAGGCGATCGAGGACTACGTGCTCGCCGCCGACCTCGTGATAGGCGCGGTGCTGGTGCCCGGCGCGGCGGCGCCCAAGCTGATCAGCGAAGCGCTCGTGAAGAACATGAAGCGCGGCTCGGTCATCGTCGACATCTCGATCGATCAGGGCGGCTTCGCCGAGACGTCCCGGCCGACGACGCACGCGCATCCGAGCTACGTGGCGTACGGCGTGGTGCACTACTGCGTGACGAACATGCCGG
>CAXMLT010000194.1:0-3347 GCA_964194245.1 uncultured Hyphomicrobium sp. | reverse complement strand
ATCGGCGACGGCAAGATCTTCGTGTCGCCGGTCGAGCAGATCGTGCGCATCCGCACGGGCGAGACGGCCGAGGCCGCGCTCTAACCCCAGGCCGGTCATATGCGCGTCCCTGCCGGGGCCGCGAGGGCATCGCGCTCTCGCGTTCCCGGCGGGGCCCCGCCCAAGAGCGGCCCAGAGAATGGCGGTCAACAAACGCAGTTGCAGTGTGGCGTACACGCAACTAGGCCCTGGCGTTTCGCCCGCTCCCGCCTAGCGCCCGCAACAGAGCTGTTCCACACATATCGAAGCCCTGCGGCCCGAATCGGACCATAACGGGGACGCGGAGGGCGTAGGGGCTCTGGAACTACCTCCGAAAGATGCCGCGGGCATCGCCTCGCGGCGCCAACAAAACTGATCGCGCTCAGGGGAGTCTTACAAATGCTATCGGATCCACAGTCGCTAATCATCCTACTCATCGTGGGTGCCATCGCGGGCTGGCTCGCCGGCACCATCGTGAAGGGCTACGGCTTCGGACTTATCGGGAACATCATCGTCGGCGTCATCGGCGCATTCATCGGCGGCTGGTTGTTCCCCTCGCTCGGATTGTGGGACCTTCCGGGCATCGTCGGCGTCATCGTTTCGGCGACGCTGGGAGCCATCATCCTGCTGGTTATCATCGGCCTCATCAGACGCGTGACCTGACAAGGGTTTACGCTATTTCTTCGAATGACCGCGCTCGTTAAGCGCGGTCATTTGCCTTCCGGCACGCCGCCTCCCCCTCCGTGCTATAAGGCCCCATGAGCAAGCACGACCCCCTGAAGCCCAATCCGCGCGTTGCCGTTGGCGCCATCGAGATCGCGAACGATGCGCCGATCGCGGTGTTTGCCGGCCCCTGCCAGATGGAGAGCCGCGCGCACGCGCTTGAGATGGCGGCCGCGCTGAAGGAGATAGCAGGCAAGCTGGGCTTCGGGCTGATCTACAAGACCTCCTTCGACAAGGCGAACCGCACCTCGCTCTCGGGCAAGCGCGGCATCGGGCTCGACGCGGCGCTGCCGGTGTTCGCGGAGATCCGCGAGACGCTTGGGCTGCCGGTCGTCACCGACGTGCACGAGCCGGCGCAGTGCGCGGCCGTCGCGCCCGTCGTCGACGTGCTGCAAATCCCGGCCTTCCTCTGCCGCCAGACCGATCTTTTGATCGCGGCGGCGAAGACCGGCCGCGTCGTCAAGATCAAGAAGGGTCAGTTCCTCGCGCCCTGGGACATGAAGCAGGTGGTGACGAAGGTCGTGGCCTCGGGCAATCCGAACGTGCTCCTGACCGAGCGCGGATCGTCCTTCGGCTACAACACGCTCGTCACCGACATGCGGGGGATCCCCATCATGGCGGAGACGGGCGCGCCCGTGATCTTCGATGCGACCCACTCGGTGCAGCAGCCGGGCGGCCAGGGCACGAGCTCGGGCGGCGACCGCCGTTACGTACCGGTGCTGGCGCGTGCAGCTGTCGCGGTCGGTGTCGCCGGCGTCTTCATCGAGACACACGAGAACCCCGACCGCGCGCCGTCGGACGGCCCCAACATGCTGCCGCTTGCCGACTTCGCGCCGCTCATGGCCGAGCTGATGGCGATCGACGCGCTCATCAAGTCGCAGAGGCGGTCGGGCACGTGAGCGCGCCCGACCCCGATAGGATGTGGACGTATCGGCTTGCGGGCTTTAGTCGTTCTGCAGGAACGAGGCAGCGAGCCACAGAGGCTCCGCATCGCGGCCCTGGCCCGGCATCAGCTTCGGGCGGTACTGGGCGACGGTCACGCACCCCGTCTCGCTGCACATGGGGCCGGAGTTGAAGGTGACGGCATTCAGCGCCGCGACGCTCATGGATGTAACGAAGTAGGCGACGGTGTAGAGGCAGGCGACTACCCCCAGCGTACGCATGACGAGATCGAAAGACATCGCGCGACCCCCTTGGTCCTTGCACTGTGATACCGGCCGCGGGACGCTCGGAAAGCGCCGGGATGCGAACTCCGCCCGCGGTCCGTCAACACTATGGAAAGACCGCTTAACGCCGCGTTAAGGTTACACATCCGTGAACGCCACGATTCGGTGGTAGTCGCATACGCGAGTTGATGTGGGTCGCGCGCGCGGCGGTCGGTGTGCATACTGGGCCCGGCACCCTATGTTGCGTCTGTGCTAGGGTTACCAATCCCTCAAGGACAACGAGGTTCGCTCCGCGCTGCAATGGGGCGCTGAGGGCGGTGGACGCAACCACGGCGGCAATAATCCGCGTGCCTGTGGCCGCTACCGGCATGCGTTTCGAGATTGTGAGGTTAAAGGGAAAGGGGAGGAGATGCCTGGCGTCACGTTGCAGGAGACCGCCGTTCTATTGGCAGCGCTCGCGATTGCGGGTCCGCTCGCCCGCTGGCTCCGCATCAGCAGCGTGCTGGGCTACCTCATCGTAGGCATTCTGCTCGGTCCCTCGACGATCGGGCGCATGTTCTCCAACTACGAGGCGAAGGAGATCCTGGACTTCGCCGAGTTCGGCATCGTGCTCCTGCTGTTCGTGATCGGGCTCGAGCTGCGCCCCAAGCGCCTGTGGGCGATGCGTCACGCCGTGTTCGGCCTCGGCAGCGCGCAAGTCGGCGCGACCGCGCTGGTGCTGGCAGCCATCGCGCTGGTGCTCGGCTTTGCGTGGCAGACCGCGATCTTTGTTGGATTTGCGCTCGCGCTCTCCTCGACCGCGTTTGCGCTCCAGCTCATGGAGGAGACAGGCGACCTCAACACCCGGCACGGGCGGCTGGGCTTTGCGGTGCTGTTGTTCCAGGACCTCTCGGCAATCCCGCTCATCGCGCTCGCTCCCTTGTTTGCGGTCGTCAGCGTCGAGAACGCGCCGAAGATGGACCTGCTCGCCGGCTTGAAGGGTCTCGGCATCATCGCCGTCGCCATCGTCGCTGGTCATTACCTGCTCGACCAATTCGTGCGCCTCGTCGCGCTGGCGCGCGTTAAGGAAGCGATGACCGCGACGGCGCTTCTGACCGTCGTCGGCTTTGCAATCCTGATGCAGTACGCGGGCGTTCCAACCTCGCTCGGCGCCTTCATCGCCGGCGCGCTGCTGGCTGAATCGTCCTATCGCCACCAGCTCGAGGCCGACATCCAGCCGTTCGAAGGTCTGCTGTTGGGACTGTTCTTCACCGCCATCGGGATGACCATCGACCTGCAGCTTTTGGTCGACGAGCCGTTGTTGGTCCTCGGCCTCGTGGTCGGGCTCGTCGCCGTCAAGGCGGTCGTCCTCTATATGCTCGGGCGCTGGGAGGGGCTCGAGCCGGGCCCCGCGCGCCGGCTGGGGCTTGCGCTCGCCCAGGGCGGCGAGTTCGCCTTCGT
>CAXMLT010000193.1:0-4264 GCA_964194245.1 uncultured Hyphomicrobium sp. | reverse complement strand
AATTACACCACGTGCCCGGACACTACCACAACCGCCGCTTGGCGGAGTTGATGGACTGCTCGCCAGGTGAAGCCTCACGGAGGGTTACGCAGCTCGAAGGTGTGATCCGCAAGGCCCGTAAGGGTCGAGAGGTTTTGATCAGCCTGCACTGAAACATTGAGCCCCGCCGGAGCGATCCGAGCGGGGCTTTTTCGCAGTTGCAGTCGACCTCCAGCATGAACGGAGCATGAAGAGGTCGTTCAGCGCGAGTTCTAAAGCGCTGCGGGAGACTGGAGTCTAGACCACTTAGGCTGCGGAGGCGTCAAGTCGATGTCTACCTGGAACCCGAAGTGTTTATCTGCGTTCTTAGAAAATGAGCGGCCACACCGCCGAGGTTCACTCCCAGGCACAACCAGACGAGGCCCGGAACATGACAAAATCGTTCATGCTGAAAGTCAGAAGGAACCGCAAACCGATCATCGCCTGCGGGGCATTTCTGGGGCTTGCTGCGGCGCTTGCAGCGCCGGCTGAAGCGCAAAGGGGCAGAGGTTACGAGGATCAAAGGGGCAGAGGTTACGAGGATGAAGGGCGCTGCTTATCGGGTAACGAGGTCAATGCGCATTTAATGTTGGACGGTTGGTATCCCGAAGCGCTCGTTGGCCAGAGGGACGGTGGTCACGTCTTGATTATGCGCGTGTCGCAGGGACCACGGAAGTTTATCGCATTTGTAGACGGTTGTAGCGGCGAAATATTGCACATGCGCGGGGGTGGCTAGCCCTGGTGCGCAGACTGTCGCGATCGAAAATTCTTATATAATGCGGACCGTCATCCTAGCAGCAGCATCCTTGGCTACCATTGGCGCTCTTGCCCTCTTTACGGCCGCGTCACCCGGCGCCGATCGTCATGCTCGGAGATAGCATCACGGCACAAGGCGAACCCTATTGGTCTAAGCTTAGTGCAAACATTGTGAACCTTGGCGAAAGCGGAGACACTATCCCCAAAGTTACCGCTCGCCTCGTGAAAATCGCCCAGGTTCCGCGCTGCCTGTTCCTACTCATCGGTATCAACGACCTCTTAAACAACGCCACCCCCGACGAAATTGCCAAGCAGTATGCAACTCTCTTAGACGCAATACGCGCGCGTTCGCGAACTCCAGTTATCGTGCAGAGCATATTCCCCGTCAGTACAAAGAACCGATGGGGGCAAAAGAACAGCGCCATTGAGTCTGCGAACGCTCGCATCGCTGCCGTAGCAACGACGCACAACGCTCAATATCTCAATTTATCTGCAGCGCTACAGGGGCCTGATGGAGCGCTTCAGCCGGCATACACCAGTGATGGGATACATCTTTCCGAAGATGGGTTTACGACGGCGTTGCCGCATTGACGTTGGATGGGTCGGGCGGCGGCTCGCCCCGGTTCAGCCCGGTGCAGAATTCGACATGCAGATCGACGAGCTCGCGCGGGAGCGCCTTGCGCTTGAGCTGCGCGGCGGCCGTCGTGTCCCAGATCACGCGGGCGCTCTCACGGCCGTTGCGCCAAGGGCCGACACCTCCGTCGTAGAAGAACAGGAGCCGCCCATCTTTCGGCAGCTCGCGCGCGACGTCGCCCAGCGCAGCCGCCTCGGCGAGGTTCACCTGCGCAAGAAAGCCGTAGGGCAGTGGCAGGGCCAGGAGCTTTCGGATGTGCGGGCCGTGCCGGGAACCGCCGCGCGCGGCGATGGCTTCGGCGTCGGCTGGAACCGGACGCACCGGCCACGGCTCACCGGTGGCCAAGTCGGGCATACCGCCGATGCGCGTTGTGCCGAGCGCGGGAGCAGCCTCGCCCTCGATCGGCTCGAACCCGATGGCCGTGTGCATCAGGCGCAACAGCAGCTCGACGCCCGGCTCGTTGAAATATTCGTCGAGGATCACTCTGGCGGTGGCGACATCGGCGAACATGTGCGCCTCCCGGAACGCAGAGCCGCCAAGTGCGGCTACACCTTGCCCAGTACGCGCCCCGCGACCGCGTCGAGCTTCTTCATCAGCGCGGGATCGCGCGCATCCGGCGGCGTTATGATCGCCACGTCGAGCGCGGTGTCGGAGCCGATGGGGCAGGGCGGGTGCTCACGCGGGAACTGCTCGGCGAGGCGGTGCACGAGCCGGTGAGCCTTCTCCGTGTTGTCCTTCATCACGGCGATGACGGCCGCGACGTCGACGTGCGCGAACTCATCGTGCCAGCAGTCGTAGTCGGTGACCATGGCGACCGTCGCGTAGCAGATCTCGGCCTCGCGCGCGAGCTTGGCCTCGGGCATGTTGGTCATGCCGATCACGTCGCAACCCCAGTTCCGGTAGAGGAAGGATTCGGCGCGCGTGGAGAACTGCGGGCCCTCCATGGCGAGGTAGGTGCCGCCGGTGGTCGCAGCGATGCTCACGGCCTTTGCTGCCTTCTCCACCGCCGCGACGAGCAGCGGGCTCACGGGATGCGCCATCGACACGTGCGCGACGCAACCGTCGCCGAAGAAACTCTTCTCGCGCGCGAAGGTGCGGTCGATGAACTGGTCGGGCAGCACGAAATGCCCCGGCGGATACTGGTCTTTCAGCGAGCCGCAGGCGGAGATCGACACGAGATCGGTGACGCCCGAACGCTTCAAGGCATCGATGTTGGCGCGGTAGTTGATGTGCGTCGGCGAGATGCGATGGCCGCGGCCGTGGCGGGGTAGAAACCGGAACGGCAGCCCATCGAGCTCGGCAAACAGGATCTCGTCCGAGGGCTCGCCCCAGGGGCTCGTGACCTTCTCCCAGTGCGGGTTCTTGATGCCGGGCAGATGGTAGAAGCCGCTGCCGCCGACGATCCCCAGAACGGACTTGGTCACTGCTGTCTCCTACGAAGCCCGAGTTCGCTCGCACGTGCCGCGCTCTCGCCGCGAGCGGGCCTCGTATGGCATGGGGCGCCGTGCGCGAAAAGCGAAAAGCCGGCACCGCGGCGACGGTCCTCTGTCACATTGGCGTCGCATCGGGCGTTGGCGCGGCTAATGCTTCACGCCGCTCCAGACGAGCCGCTTGGCGGCGTAGAGGACGAGCGTCGTGACGAGGAGGTAGAGCAGCACCTGCCAGCCGATGCGCTTGCGCGAATCGAGGTTCGGGTCCGCCGACCAGGCGAGGAAAGCGGCAATATCGCGCGCGTTCTGGTCGAGCGAGCCCTTGGCGCCGGCATCGGGCTGGTACTCGACGACGTTGTCCTTCGACAAGGGCGGCGGCATCGCGAGCTGATGACCGGGGAAGGTCAGGTTGTAGTACATGCCGTCCGCGACCTGCACGCCGGCCGGCGGATCGGTGTAGCCGGTGAGCAGGTTGTGAATGTAGTCGGGGCCACCCTCCTGGTAGCCGCGCGCGATGTCGACCAGCATCCAGAACCAGTGCGTGTACCAGGGCGCGGTGCTTTCCAGCGAGCGCGCCTTGGCGATGAGCGAGAGGTCGGGCGGCAGCGCGCCGTTCTGGGCCGCGCGCGCCTGCTTGTCGTTCTTGAAGGGGCCGAGGATCGGATCGGCGAGCCCCGGAAGCCGGTCGATGGGATTGCCCTGGTCGTCGAGCTCGCCCGAGATCTTGTTGGGCCAGGCGATGGCCAGAGCCTTGACGGAGGCCTCGGGGAACTGCGGACCGCCGGGCTCCGCGAGATTGCGGAAGCGCACGCGCTTCAGGCCGTGGCAGGCTGAGCAAACGTTCTGATAGATCTGGAAGCCGCGCTGAAGCTGCGCTTGGTCATACTGGCCGCGGAAACCCGCAAACGGCCAGGACTGACGCTGGGTCGCGTGCTCCTCGCCTGCATCCTCGGCTTTGACCGCGGCCGCCCCGGCGAGCGACACCAGGCCGAGAAGCAAGACCGCCGCGAACCTGCAGGCCAGATCGGCTCTGCTCATGGAAGCCCCCTTAGACCTTTGCCGCCGCGGCGGATGCCGATGGCGCCGCGTTCTTGCCCAGTACCGCCTCGGTGATGGAGCCGGGCAGCGGCCGCGGTTTCTCCAGCAGGCCGACGATCGGCAAGACGAGAAGGAAGTGCGCGAAATAGTAGGCCGTGAAAATCCGTGCCCAGAACACGTAGATCTCGTCCGGCGGCTTGGACCCGAGATAGCCGAGCGCCACGCAGGTGAACACGAACAGCCAGAAGAACCAGCGGTAGATCGGCCGGTACTTGGTCGAGCGCACGCGGCTCGTATCGAGCCACGGCACCAGGAACAGCACCGCGATCGAGGAGAACATGGCGATGACGCCGAAAAGCTTGGACGGGATCGCGCGCAGGATCGCGTA
>CAXMLT010000192.1:0-4657 GCA_964194245.1 uncultured Hyphomicrobium sp. | reverse complement strand
GGCCCGAGCCTCGAATCGCATATGGCTCGGCTGCTCGGCTGGGGCTTGGCTCTGGAAAGCCAAACCGCGCTTGAACCTCACCACCCCGGTCCAAACGGGGCGGTCTCGCAGCGGGCACGAGCAGCCCTTTCCAAATGGGCACGCCTAATCGAGGGTTGGACCCCTGCCCTCGTCTCCACTCTTGAGCAGAGTCGATGATTGCATAACCCGATTCGCGAGGCGGCGGCTGTGACTCGAAAGATTCAGTGCACATGCAAGCCGCACTACCTAGACCGTTCCGTGTAAAATTTGTCCCTTGTGACTTTACCCACGTTTCGAAGTCACAGCATGTTAAGAGATCGGCTGAACAAACGACCGGTTCTCATTGGTTTTTGTCGTGACGTTTCGGCAGCGCTGAATCTAGGCCACGTCGAAGGCGAAGACGTGTCCGCGGTAGCGCGGGCGGCGCGCGAGCCAGAGATCCGACGCGCGGCGGATGCGTGCCGCCTGGCGCGCCGAGACTGCGGCCTCGGCATCCTCGCGCGTCAGCCGTCGTTTCACCTCCACAAAGGCAAGGCGCCTTCCCCGCACGGCGATAATGTCGATCTCGCCTGCGCGCGTGCGCACGCGCCGGCCGAGGATGCGGTAGCCCTTGGCGATCAGCACCGCCGCGGCGAACGCCTCCGACACCCGGCCGCGCCGCAGCCGCAAGCGGCGCTCGGCGGCGAGTGGGTCGAGCCGCGCCGATCTAGACCGCGCGGTCATTCGCTCGTGCGCTCCCGCGCCAAGCCAAGGTCGTAGACGCGCGTCTTAGGCACGCCCAGCGCGTCCGCCACCGCCTTGGCGGCATCGCGCAGGCTCATCTCGCGCAGAGCCGTGTCGAGCTTCGCGGCGATCTCCTCGTCGGTGACCTCGCCCGGCTGCGGAGGGCTGACCACGATGACGGCCTCGCCCTTAATGGGCCTTGTGCCAAGCTGCTCGGCGAGCTGCGGCAGGCTCGAACGCAGGACCTCCTCGTGCAGCTTGGTCAGCTCGCGCGCGAGTGCGGCGGGCCGGCTCCCTAGCTCAGCGGCAAGATCGGCCAGCGTCTCAGCTACGCGCGATGGCGCTTCGAAGAAGACGAGCGTTGCCGAAATGGATTTGAGCTCGGCGATGCGTGCGCGCCGCGCCGCGCTTCTAGGCGGCAGAAACCCAACAAAGTAGAACGCATCCGTCGGCAGCCCGGCAACGCTCAAGCCCGCAAGCGCTGCCGATGGCCCGGGCAGCGCCTCGACCCGGTGCCCAGCTTCGAGGCTCGCGCGCACGAGCTTGTAGCCGGGATCGGAGACGAGCGGCGTGCCGGCGTCCGAGATCAGCGCCACGCGGCGCCCCGCCGCGAGATCGGCTAAGACGCGCGGGCGCTCACGCGCGGCGTTGTGGTCGTGGTAGGGCCGCGTCGTCGCCTCGATGCCGAAGTGGGAAAGCAGCGTCCGGCTGTGGCGGGTGTCCTCGCACAGGATGATGTCGGCGCGGGCGAGCACCGAGAGAGCGCGCAGGGTGATGTCGGCGAGATTGCCGATGGGCGTGGCGACGAGATAGAGCCCCGGCGGCAGCTCGCGATCGAGATGCCGCTGCATCTCGACGACCGCCGCTGCCGCGACGGGGCTCGTTTTCATCTCCGAACCGACCATGGTGCAGACCCGGTTTGCGGCTTCGTGCCGATTGTTAACTATTGTGGCGCGCTCGCACTTTTCGCGTGTGCAAACAAAGTCTAACCAGCTGAGAAGAGATTCGTTACACTGTTCGCGCTGGGGAGGCCATGGCCGTGGCGCGCGGGGGCGGTGTCGCGGTCTCTGGGGGAAGTCGGCCGGATGCGAAGGACTAAGGAGCCCGGACGGGGCGGCGCGCTCGCGCTGCGCGCCCTTGCGCTCGGGGTGCTTGCCGGATTTGTCCAAGCCTGCTCCACCTCGATGGGGCCCGTGCCCGCGCCCACGGCGCAGGTCGCCACCCCGCCCACGACAGCTTCCACACGCGCACCCGTCAAGATCGCGCTGCTTCTGCCGCTCGCCGGCATGGGCGAGACCGCGGCCGTAGCGAAGAGCATGAAGCAGGCGGCCGAGATGGCGCTGTTTGAGGTCAACGATCCTTCCGTACAGCTCGTAACCAAGGACGACGGGGGAACGACCGCGGGGGCGCGCGCCGCGGCCGACGCCGCCGTCAAGGAGGGCGCCGAGATCATCCTCGGGCCCCTATTCTCGCAGGCGGTTGCCGGAGCAGCGCCCGTGGCGCGCCAGGCCAACGTGCCGATCGTCGCTTTCTCCAACGACGCGCAGATCGCCGGCAAGGGCGTCTATCTCATAAGCTTCCTCGCTGAGGAGGAGGTCAACCGCATCGTCGGCTTCGCCGCGTCGCAAGGTAAGAAGCGCTTCGCAGCGCTCATTCCTGACAACGCCTACGGCAACGTGGTGGAGCCGGCATTCCGCCGCGCGGTAGAGCGCGCTGGCGGCACGGTCGCGATCATCGAGAAGTATCAGCCCGCCGCCAACGGCATGCTGGGGCCGGCAAAGCGCGTCGTCGAGGAAATCAAGCGCGGCGAGGAGGAGATGACCCCCGTCGACGCACTCTTCCTGCCCGGCGGCCAGGATGCGCTGCCGCGGATCGGCCCCGTCATCGCCTATTCTGGCCTCGATACGCGCAAGGTGAAGCTGCTCGGCACGGGCGCCTGGGACTTCCCGTCCATCGGCAGGGACGAGGCCTTCGTCGGGGGCTGGTATCCGAGCCCCGACCCGGCCACGTGGCGAGCCTTTGCGGAGCGCTTCGGCAAGGCTTTCGGCAACGCGCCGCCGCGCATCGCCAGCTTAACCTTTGACGCCGTCGGCATGGCGATTTCGCTGGCGTCGAACCCGCCGGGTCAGCGCTACACGCCGGTCGAGCTGATGCGGCCCAATGGCTTCTCGGGCGTCGACGGCATCGTCCGCTTCAACGATAACGGATTGAGCGAGCACGCGCTGGCCGTGCTCGAGGTGCAGAAGTTCGGTTCAGCCGTGGTCGATCCGGCACCGAGTTCGTTCCAGCCGACGAAGTTGTCGGCCGTCGAGCACACGGTTCATTAGCGAGAGCCAAGCCGTATCAGGCGGCGAGCGCCTTCTTGGGACGAGCCGCAGGCGTCGGGCTCTTGGCCGCCTCCGCCAGCACGGCGCGAAGCGCGCGGCCATCGGCCGGGATCGGCATGGCGGCGCTGAGATCCTGAATGAGGAGCTGGAGCGCATAATCGGCAGCGTCGATCTGACGGGCGGCCGCGGCCTGAAACGTCTCAATGTTGCGGAAGCTCGCGAGGGCCGACCGGATGATGCCGGTCGCGCGCACCCACTGACCCTCGATGCCGATGACAGTCGGCTCCCGCGGCACAACTCGAGGCGGGGCCGTCCGTGCGCGGTGCTGCTCGATCAGGCCGGCGCAACCGGCGACGGCATCCACCGCACGTGCCCGCGCGGCAGTCGCTAGCCCAAGCGCCGCCTGCCGGCAGAAATAGAGCGCATCCGCCGCCGCGGCCCCGAAGGCATTCTGAGTTGCATAGAACACGGCTGTCATCCCCCGATGGCGAGTGAGGCTGAGCTTATTCGCCAGCAAAGACAAGGCACTGAGCAAATCAGTTGGCAATTGAGCTTCACGTGCAACAGCTAAGCTGCGGTTCAACTGTTATTTTTCCGCACAATCATTAAAGATCGGCTTACCAAGAATTGGCACACACGACGATGCGGGCACGCGAGGGCGCTCCCACGCATCTGCTTGGTCGCGATCGGGCGCTAGCGTGCGTCGGCCGTGTCGACCCCGGGGCGCTGCGCCTCCGGCCACGGCGTCTGCGCCGCGTGGTGGGCGGCCGCCGGCGGCGGGCGAGAGACTGTCTGCTCGGCCGGGCCCGCACTCATGAGCCGGTAGTGCCCGGTCATGGGATTGGCGAGCAGCGCATCCTCGAGCTGCGGACCCCAGCCGCGATTGTGCACGATCATCGGTCGGCCCGACGGAGCAATCACATCCGATACAATGCCGATGTGGGTCTGCGAGCCTCGTCCCTCCGGCCGGCGATAGGTCACGATATCGCCGGGCAGGAACTCCTCCACAAAGTCGCTCACCGGAATCGAGGTCCCGTACTTGGAGAAGAAGCGGCGCAGCGTTTCGACCCGGCGGTGGTCGATGTTGGAGTCGCCGGTGCCGAGCTTGGCGTTGTGCACGAGGACCTGCAGGTCGATGCCGAGCGCACGATAGGCGCGGACGACGACGTCGGTGCAGACCCCGTAGAGCGCCGGCACGTCGCCCATGGGAAAGCGCATGTCGCGGTACTTGTCGGTGTAAACGATTAGGTCCTCGGTCTCGTGGCGCGCCGCGGCGGCCAGCATGCGGCCGAACGCTTCCGGGCTTGGCGCTGCGGGTGCGACGACGGGAACGAGCTTGCCTGCAGGCGCCGCTGCTACGCATTTGTCGGGATGTCCGAGCGAGGCCATCTGAGCAACAATGCCGTCTCCCGGCGGCAGCTCGGCGAGTTGCGTGGCGGTTGGGATGACGGGTGCACTGTCATGGACGGCCAGCGTCGGAACAGGCGCAGCCGCGACAGACGCGACCACGCTCGGTTTCACGGATAGCGGCGCAAGGGTCTTCTCGATGGCAACGCGTTCGGTCGCCGACACGGCGAGTGGCGGGG
>CAXMLT010000191.1:0-2766 GCA_964194245.1 uncultured Hyphomicrobium sp. | reverse complement strand
GTGCCGGGCGACAAGTCGATCTCGCACCGCGCCCTCATCTTCGGCGCGCTTGCCACGGGGATAACGCGCGTGCGCGGCCTGCTCGAGGCCGAGGACGTGATTAACACGGGGAAGGCGCTGGAAGCGCTCGGCGCGGGAATTGAGCGCACGGGCCAAGAGTGGCGCATCAAGGGGCGCGGCGTAGGCGGCCTGCGCCAGCCGGACACCGCGCTCGATTTCGGCAACTCCGGCACCGGCACGCGATTGATGCTGGGCGTGATCGCCGGCCACGACATGACGGTGCGGCTCGTGGGGGATGCCTCTCTCAGCCGGCGGCCGATGGGTCGGGTGCTGAGGCCGCTGAAGCAGATGGGGCTGGACGTGGAGGACGATCGCGACCGGCTTCCGCTTGTCGCGCGCGGAGCCTTGAGCCTCGTGCCGATCGAGTACCAGCTCCCCGTTCCATCCGCGCAGGTGAAGAGCGCGATCCTCATCGCCGGGCTGCACGCAGCGGGCGAGACCACGGTCATCGAGACCGAGTCGACGCGCGACCACACCGAGCGGATGCTGCGCTATTTCGGCGCCGAAGTGCGCTCCACCGTAAGCGATGGGCGCACGCGCATCACGGTCAAGGGCGACGCGGAGCTTGTCGGTCGCGAGGTGACGGTGCCGGGCGATCCGAGCTCGGCCGCGTTCGTCGCGGCAGCGGCGTTGCTGGTGCCGGGCTCCGACGTGACGATCGAGGGCGTGCTGACCAACCCGACCCGCATCGGCTTCTACCTCACGCTGCGTGAGATGGGCGGCAACGTCCACCTCCTCAACGAGCGCGAGGAGAACGGCGAGCTCGTCGCCGACATCCGCGTGCGCTTCTCCCGCCTGAAGTGTGTGACGGTCCCGGCCGAGCGCGCCCCCAGCATGATCGACGAGTATCCCGTGCTCGCGGTCGTCGCCGCCTTTGCAGAAGGCACGACGCGCATGGAAGGTCTCGCAGAGCTCAAGGTGAAGGAGAGCGATCGCCTCGCCGCCACCGCCGCCGGCCTTGCAGCCAACGGGGTCGCGGCCGACGTCCTCGGCGACACGCTGATCGTGACGGGCTCCGCGCGCGTGTGCGGCGGCGGCACGGTCGCGACCCACCTCGATCACCGCATCGCCATGGCTTTCCTCACGCTCGGGCTTGCGGCCGAGCGCCCGGTCACGGTCGACGACACCACCATGGTGGCGACGAGCTTCCCCGAGTTCCACGCGCTGATGCAGAGCCTCGGCGCGTCCTTCGCCGACGAGCGCCGCGCATGACTGTGATAGCCATCGATGGGCCGGCGGCGTCGGGCAAGGGCACGCTTGCCAAGCTCATTGCGGCGAGCTGGGGGCTCCCGTGCCTCGACACCGGGCTCCTCTATCGCGCGGTCGCACGCGATGTCGGAGCGCGCGGTTATCGCCTCACCGACGCCTGGGCGGCGCTGGCGGCGGCGCGCTCGCTCGATCCCGCGACGCTCGACGATCCCGGGCTGCGCAGCGCCGGAGCCGGCGAGGCAGCATCCATCGTCGCCAGCATGCCGCCGGTGCGCGCGGCCCTCCTTGCCTACCAGCGCGCGTTTGCCTCCCAACCGGGTGGCGCTGTGCTCGATGGCCGCGATATCGGCACCGTGGTCTGTCCTCAAGCCGACGCGAAAATCTATGTGACGGCGCGGCCACAGGTGCGCGCCTGGCGCAGGTTCGTCGAACGCCGGGCCCAATCGGAGCCCGTCACAATCGATGCCGTTCTGGCCGATATCGAACGTCGCGATGCCCGCGACGCCGGCCGCGAAAGCGCCCCCATGCGGCCTGCCCCTGACGCCGACTTGCTCGAAACCTCGGACTTGGATATAGAGGCGGCGTTCGAAGCCGCTGTCGGATTGATCAAGAGGAAGATCGGCCGATAGGGGCGCCCAAAGGGCGCCTCAAATTTTATCGGCGGGCATTGGCCCATCGCAGCGGCATCCGACCCAGCATTGAAAGAGCCGGCAGGAGACTGTCCGACCGCGGTTGCCGTGGCGGAGGGTTTTGAGCCGTCTGACCGTCATCCGGCGCTGCCTCAAAGCGGCCGCCGCATCGCAATCGAACAACGCATCAAGGAGTGCTGATCCACATGGCTCAAGCCGCCGCCGCCCCGTCCAAGGACTTCAGCCCCTCGCGCGACGAGTTCGCCGCGCTGCTCGCCGAAAGCCTCGCCAAGGAGGACTTGTTCGAGGGAAGCGTGGTCAAGGGCAAGATCGTCGACATCGAGAAGGATCTCGCCGTCATCGATGTGGGCCTCAAGATGGAAGGCCGCGTGGCGCTGCGCGAGTTCGCGGTCGCCGGCAAGTCGGCGGAGCTGAAAGTCGGCGACGAGGTCGAGGTTTACCTCGAGCGCGTCGAGAACGCGCTGGGCGAAGCCGTGCTGTCGCGTGACAAGGCGCGGCGCGAGGAGAGCTGGACCCGGCTCGAGAAGATGTTTGAGAAGAACGAGAAGGTCTCGGGGGTCATCTTCAACAAGGTCAAAGGCGGCTTTACGGTGGACCTCGACGGCGCGGTGGCCTTCCTCCCCGGCAGCCAGGTCGACATCCGCCCCGTGCGCGACATCGGCCCGCTGATGCATCAGCCCCAGCAGTTCCAGATCCTCAAGATGGACCGCCGCCGCGGCAACATCGTCGTCTCCCGCCGCTCCGTCCTGGAAGAGACGCGCGCCGAGCAACGCGCCGACATCGTCGCCCGCCTCGAGGAGGGCCAGGTGATCGACGGTCTCGTCAAGAACATCACCGATTACGGCGC
>CAXMLT010000190.1:0-5179 GCA_964194245.1 uncultured Hyphomicrobium sp. | reverse complement strand
AACATAATGTTTCCGGTCAGACTCTAAGATACGACGCGATGGACCGGTAGAAGACATCACCGGGCGAAGGCTCTATTCCCCAGTCACCTCGTGCACGATTGCGGCGAGGCGGCCGATGTCCTTGACGAGTAACGCGCTGCCCTGGCGCTCGATGATGCCGAGGCGCGAGAGCCGGTTGAGTTCGCGGGTCACTGCCTCGCGATGCGTGCTGATCCGACTGGCAATTTCCGAGTGCGTCGGAGCAGCCGCGATACGGGCGGTTTTGCCTTCGGGGGCAGCAAGCTTGGCCAGGCGCAACACCTCCGCCTGAATCCGATTGCTGACGGCGAGCGCGCTGAACTCGTAGACGCGCGTGGTGAGCGTGCGAATCTTTCCAACAAACTGCCGCAGCAGAGCGAGCATCACTGCAGGTTCTTGGTGCAGCAGCTCGCGGAAGGCGGCGCCCGACATGGAGGCAACGTGACAGTCGGTGCGTGCCTCGATGGTGGCCGACCGCCTAGCCCCGTCGATCGCGGCGTACTCGCCAAACATGTCGCCGGCCCCGAGGTCCGTGAAGGTGACGGCCTTGCCGGCAACCGAATAGATGCTGACGCGGGCCTCACCTGCGGTGATGAAGAAGACGTCGTTGGAGGTGTCGAGGTAGTCGACGATCGGCTCGCCCGGCTCATAGCGCCGCCAGCCGCAGCGTTTTTCGATGCGCGTGAGCGTCTCCGCTGGAAGGCTAGCGAACACGGCGACCTTGTCGAGTGACTGTGTACCCTGTGTCTTCTGAGATCGCGTCATGACTGCCGCTCCCCTAGGTCCCTCGATACAAGCCCGGCCTGCGGGCCAATTGCGGTGCCTGCGGGCCACTTTCCGTGGGTTCCGCCCCGACGGGCGGAGCGCCCGAAGAGAAACTGGTTGTTCCTCGGGCGATCCGGCTCCGCACGCCGAGTGTCACGTACCCGACGGATAAGCGGGGATCTGCACTTCGGCCCTGACCACCAGCTCCTGAGCGTGCGCCTGGCATGCGAACTCCAGCGATTTGCCCTCGGCCGTATCCATGCGCGCTCTTTCGCCGTCTCCGATCGCAACGTCGAAGCGGACCGTGGTCGAGAGCGGGACATCCTCGCCGTTAAAGGCTTCCGCGACCATCACGGTAAGCCGGCATAACCCGTCCTCGTTGAAGAAATAGCTGACTGCCTGCTTGGTCCCAACCTTGGTATCGAGCAGGAACGGTTGGTTCTTGCCCGACGCCCCTGGACCCGACATCGGCTTTAGCGTCACGACGGCATGAGCTTCTTCGGCATGCGGCATCGGCTGGTTTGCGAGACCGGCGACGGCGAGAAGTGCAGCGGCGATAGCAAATTTGCGGATCGTGTTCATGGCAACTCTCCATCGATAATTTGTTTCGCCTCGTTTCGCATCGCCATTCACCCCTGAAATGCGATACGATTTCGTAAGTTTACACGCACGCGCGCGCTTCCGCTGTGGCGTTTGCCACAGGATTGCAAATTCCAACCCTATTGGGAGATCATTTCGACGAATGGCCAATGCCGCGAAAACAATAAGCAGCGAATGCCCGCAAATAATTGCCGGCATGGCTGCATTCGGCATTTAAAAAACAGCTAGTGAAACAGGATAGCGAAAACATTAGAAAACGAGTGGCGAGTTCGGCAGCAGATATTCAAAGTGCCAGGCACGGAGTGTGGGACCGCGTCGACGCGGGGCGCAAGCGTCGTGCGGCCTTGTGCTAGCGGCTAGCTAAAGGCGGCGTAGTGAAACGGTGCCATGCATAAACGGCGCGCCGACATGCAAGACACGCACGTGGAAGGAAGCGGAAACCGCCCCCTTCCATGTTGATGGTAAATCGGCGTCAATCATCACTTCGCCACCCCGTCGGCATAGACGGCGACCTGATCGATCTCGTTGACCAGCATGGCCTCGGCGTGCGCTGCGCATGCAAAGCGCAGCGACGTACCCTCGGCCGTGTCCAGGCGGGCGTCCTTACCGCCCTCGATGGCGAGATTGAAGCGGACGGGCGTATCGGTCGGAATGTCATCGTCCTTCATCTGATCGGCGACGACCACGGTCAGTATGCAGCGGCCGCGTTCGCTGAGGTAGTAGCTCACGGCGTGCTTGCTGCCGATATCGAAGCTGATCCCGGTCAGTGGCTTCACCGTCCACGTGTCGCCGGCATGCGACGCGGAAACAGCGTTCACCGACAGAATGCCGGCCAGCGCGGTCGCAGCGATCATGTTGTTCACAGAGTTCATGACACACGGCTCCTCTGAAAGGTTGCTTCATCATCTCGGCGCATCCTCGCCGCTCTGGCGTTTGATGCGGTGGGTGGAGGATGCCCGGTCGCGCGGCGCGGCGCTGTGGCAATTGTCACAGGGTGGTTTGGCTTATGCTGTCAGGTTGTCTGCGCGCTTTATTGTGGGTGCATCCGGCCACGCTCGATCTGAAGTGCGGTGCGTGCTAGAAGTCGACGACAATTCCTCAGCTCACAAATTAACGTCCGTATGTTCTTGCAGGTCATTCCGGAGTCGCTCGTATGGCGATCAAGTCAACGCGGGATTTTGCGGGCCAATCGGCTGGACCGACGGCCCCAGGGTCTGCAGTCGGGCACAGCGCAATTGAGTCGGAGCTCATCGGGGCCCGCCAGCGTATGCAATATCTGCTCGCTGTCAGCCCCGCCATCATCTACACGACGCAGGCGACTGGAGACGGATATGCCTGCACATTCGTCAGCGAGAATCTCCAAGCTATCATGGGGTATTCGCCTGATGAAATGACCACGGATCCCAAGTGCTGGCCCGAGCGGCTGCATCCGGAGGATGCTCCCCGTGTCATCGGCGAATTGGAGCCGTTAATTGAACAGGGCGGCGGGACGGTTTCCTATCGCATTCGCCATAGAAATGGTCACTACATTTGGATCCAGGATACTTTCAAGGTCCTTCGCCACGATGCCGGCAAGCCGCTCGAGCTGATCGGCGCTTGGGCGGATATCACCGAACTCAAAGGCGCGCGCCAGCGTCTGCAGTTCCTGCTCGCTGCCAGCCCGGCGATCATCTACACCACGCGCGCTTCGGGTGGTTACACCTGCACCTTTGTCAGCGAGAACCTCCAGGCGATCATGGGCTACGCCCCGGAGGAGATGACGACCGACCCCAAATGCTGGCCGGAGCTGTTGCATCCAGAGGATGCGCCGCGGGTCTTCAGTGAGTTGCCGCCGTTGATCAAGGAGGGCAAAGGGACGGTCGCATATCGTTTCCGCCACCGCGACGGCCACTACATTTGGATTCAGGACACCTTCAAGGTCGTCTGCGACGAGGCGGGAGAGCCATTGGAGCTCGTCGTGGGCGGATATCTCCGAGCGCAAGCAGCGTGAGCAGGATGCCCTCAAAGCCAACATCGAGCTGCTGGAAGCCAAGCGGTACCTGACGCGCCTACTTGAAAGCTCGAGCGACGCGGTCATCTCGACCGACAAGACGGGCAACGTGGTGCTGTTCAACGAGGGCGCCGAGATTCTGCTGGGCTACCGCGCAGATGAGGTCGTAGGGCGGCGGCTGTCGTTCTTGTACGGAAGCGAGGAGGGCGTCAAAGAAGTCTTCCGCGAGATGCGCAAGCGCGGGGGCACCGCATCCGCGTTCGAGAGCACGCTCAGGGCCAAGGACGGCCAGGACATCCCCGTCCTGATCTCCGCCTCAGTTCTCGTCGACGAGGTGGGCCAGGAGATCGGCACCGTCGGCTTTGCCACCGACATCCGCGAGCGGCGCCGGGCCGAGGCCGAGCTGCAAAAGGCGCATTACGAACTGGAGCAGCGGGTCGAGGAGCGGACCGTCGAGCTGAAGGCCGCACGCGAGCGTCAGAGGTATCTGATGTCGGTGGCACCGGGCATCATGTACACGAACCAGGCCTCGGGCGCGTTCAAGTGCACGTTCGTCAGTGATAACGTCGATCCGATCATGGGCTTCTCGGCGTGGGAGATGCTCGAGGATCCAAAGTTCTGGCCCTCTCGCCTGCACCCCGAGGATGCGCCACAGGTATTCGCCGAGGTCGGCCGGCTGCTCGCCGCGGGTGGAGGAACCGTCGAATATCGATTCCGTCATCGTGACGGCAACTACCTATGGATTCAGGATACGTTCAAAGTCATCCCGGACGAGAACGGCAAGCCGCTCGAGGTCGTCGGATCGTGGGCGAACATCTCGGACCGAAAGCAAGCGGAGCGCGCGCTTGGCGAACGCCTCGCCATCATGAAGGACCTGCAGGCGCTGGTCGCGGCCAGTCCTTCGGTCATCTACACGACGCAAGTCTCCGGCGATTTTGCCTGCACCTTCGTCAGCGAGAATCTCAAATCGACCATGGGCTACGCGCCCTGGGAGATGCGCGATGATCCGAAGTTTTGGGTCAAGCACCTGCATCCTGATGACGCGCAGCGCGTGTTCTCCGAGCTCGATCGGCGCATGGGGCAAGGCGGTGGAACGGTCGAATATCGCTTTCGCCACCGCGGCGGACACTTCATCTGGATCCAGGACACTTTCACGGTCACCCACGATGGCGACGGCAAGCCCAAGGAGCTCATTGGGTCGTGGGCGGACATCTCCGACCGTAAGAACGCCGAAACCGAGCTCGAGCGTCTCGCCAAGGAGGTCGAGCTGCGCAACCGGTTCATCCGGGAGACCTTCGGCCGCTATCTGACGGATGACGTGGTCGCGACCGTTCTCGAGACGCCGACGGGGCTGCAGGTGGGCGGGGAGAAGCGGAAGGTCACGATGATGATGACCGATCTGCGCGGCTTCACGTCGCTGTCGGAGCGCCTGTCACCGGACCGGGTCGTTGCCATCCTGAACCGATACCTCGCGGCCATGGTGACCATCATCAAGCGCTACCAGGGGACCATCGACGAATTTATCGGCGACGCGATCTTTGTCCTCTTCGGCGCTCCCGTCTGGCGCGAGGACGATGCGCAACGCGCCATCGCCTGCGCTGTGGCGATGCAGCTGGCGATGGAGGAGGTCAACGAAGAAAACCGGAAGGACGATCTGCCGGAGGTGGAAATGGGCATCGGCATCCACACCGGTCAGGTGGTGCTGGGCAATATCGGATCCCCCGAGCGCATGAAGTACGGCGTGGTCGGACGCCACGTAAATCTCGCGTCGCGCATTCAATCCTATACCTGTCTCTTATACACATC
>CAXMLT010000189.1:0-1596 GCA_964194245.1 uncultured Hyphomicrobium sp. | reverse complement strand
TGCTTGGCCACCTCGCGCACTATGGCGGGGTCGGCAGCCGCCATGCGCCCGACCATGAAGAAGGTCGCCTTGGTGCAGTGCTCGTCGAGCGCCTTGAGGACGGCGGAGGTGTAGGGGCGCAACGGTCCGTCGTCGAAGGTGAGCACGACCTCATGGTCGCGCAGAAAATCGAACTCGCCGGCGCGCGTATGGCCGAAGTGCGGGCCACCCGTGGTGTCCACCTCGACGATGCGCGACAGCCCGAGAACGTCGCTGTGCGTGGCGCAGGCATCGACTGCCGGAGCATTGCCGGCTCCCGCCGTCGGCCCGCCGAGCAGCAGGCACGCCACCGCTACAACCAACGCCTGACAACGTCGCATCAAGCCGCCCCAGACGCCCAAAGACCTTCCCGACGCAGTGGCATCCTACGGCCGCGCGTCGAGCCCCAGTTAGAACTTAATCAACTAACATTTCCTGTAGGCGCCCGTTTATGCCAACGTTTCTTCGGACCGAGTTCAAAGTGCCGTGTTGCATTCGCGCATCAAACTGCGCCGTCAGCCGTGCTAAGCGCAAAGTCCATCACCACGGCGTTCTCGCGTTCATGACAGTCCGGGCGTTGCTCGGCCGGGCCCTCCAGAGGCGTGCGTTTCGATGACCGACGCTCCGCAGGAAACCGCAGCGAACGAGGGCGGCAGCGCGCCGACCTCCGAGCTCTTGCACGCGGTCTCGGAAGCGCTTGATACCCACGACAAGGGTAAAGTCCGCAACCTTCTGTCGGACGTGCAAGGGCCCGATCTTGCCGATCTGATCGAGCTTTTGGGCCCGGAAGAGCGCGTTGCCCTCATCCAGGCGCTGGGGGCGGACTTCGACTTCGAGGTGCTGACCGAGGTCGACGAAAAGGTGCGCGACCAGATCTCGGAAGCGCTGCCCAACGACGTTCTCGCCAGGGCCGTCACCGAGCTCGACAGCGACGACGCGGCCTACCTCATCGGCGGCCTCGAGGCGGACGACCAGAAGGAGATCCTCGACCAGGTTTCGCAGGGCGACCGTGCTGCAGTGCAGCGCAACCTGCACTATCCGGAGGAGACCGCCGGCCGCCTGATGCAGGCCGACTTCGTGGCCGTGCCGCCGTTCTGGACCGTCGGGCAGGTCATCGACTTCGCGCGCGATGCCGCGGACCTGCCCGAGACGTTCTCGGAGATTTTCGTCGTCGATCCGGGATTTCACTTGCTGGGCAGCGTCGACATCAGCCGCCTGCTGAGGTCGAAGCGCGACATCAAAATCGATAAGATCATGGACGCAGACCGCCATCAGGTGCTGGCGACCGCGGACCAGGAAGTGGTCGCGCGCCAGTTCGAGCGCTATGGCCTCATGTCGGCGCCCGTCGTCGACAAGAACGAGCGCCTCGTCGGCGTCGTGACCGTCGATGACGTCGTGGAGGTCATCGAGCAGGAGGCGGACGAGGACGCCAAGCTGCTCGCAGGCGTCGGCGACGAGCGCTTGAGCGATAGCGTGCGCCAGATCACGCCGCCGCGCTTCTCCTGGTTGCTGGTGAACCTGGCGACCGCGATCCTCGCATCCGCCGTCATCAGCCTGTTCGACACGACTATTCAGAGC
>CAXMLT010000188.1:0-3818 GCA_964194245.1 uncultured Hyphomicrobium sp. | reverse complement strand
CTGCCGCTAAAGCGTCGATGCTGCGCATCGGGAATGCTATCGGCGAGAGAAGGGGAGCCTTGGCCGGATTTTCTCGAGCCAGGGGTTTCGGCTGGGGGGCCCTGTGGATAACCCAACTCCCCTGTGGAAACC
Organism: uncultured Hyphomicrobium sp.; assembly: GCA_964194245.1. GTDB lineage: Bacteria > Pseudomonadota > Alphaproteobacteria > Rhizobiales > Hyphomicrobiaceae > Hyphomicrobium_A. The sequence continues at coordinate 3,686 of CAXMLT010000188.1, read as the reverse complement.
GGGGGAAGTGCGCAAAAGCACAGCAAAGCCTTGCCGCGAATCCGACACTATCAGCCGCGTGTTGCGCTTGCACCGGAGGCAACGGGCGAGCGCTCTCTGATCGTTAAGAATCGCAAGAATTGTGCGGGGCCCCGGGGAGACGACAACGATGATCAGATACTTGGCACTGGCGTTCACACTGCTGCTCGCCGTTCCCGCGTTTGCAACCGACTGGGACTGGGACATGGGCTCCAACCCCTCGAAACCGCGCGCGCGCCACGTGCGCCACTACTACCGGCACGTGAACATCGAGGCGGACAAAGACCATGACCGCGATCGTGACCGCGACCGCAGAGCCGAGCGTGATGAGCGCGGCTGGGCCTGCCTCGACAAGGTGCGCGGACTTGGCACACAGTGGATCGGCACCGAAGGCGCGCTGGAAGCTGCCAAGAAGGATTGGATGGAGCGCGTGCGCTACGACCACGGCGAGAGCTTCATCGACATGACCAACGCCAAGGACTTCGAGAGCCGCTGCGGGCGAGTCTCCATCGGCGAGGTGGTCGGCCAGGTCACCTATCGCTGCGAGATCCTGGCGCGCCCCTGCAAGCCGCCCATGAAGGAAACGGCGCAAACGTCGAAGTAGCGCCCCTCGGCGCAATCATTTCCGCACGGCCACCCCTTCTCCCTTTCGCAGCCGCGATCGGGAGGAGGGGATTTCATTTTACTCAGGCGCTGGGCGCGTCGGCCGCCGCATCGGGACCGGTCGCGTGCCGCACCATGGCGTCGAGCGGGGCAACAAGCCTCCAGGTGACACGGCGGCTCGCCACCTCGTACTCGGTGCGGCCGCTGACCGCTGCGCCGACCAGCTTCTCGAGCATCAGCCGCCCGAAGCCAGACACCGACGGCTTGTCGCCGGCAACGACGCTGTCCTCTAGCCACTCGAGCGTAAGCGTCGGCTTGCCGTCCTCCGGCTCTATCCTCCAGCCGACGGAGAGCTTGCCCTTTCCCGTCTTGAGTGCGCCATGCTTCGTGGCGTTGGTTGCGAGCTCGTGCAGCGCGAGCCCGATGCTCTGCGCCGCTTCCGGTCTTATCTCGATCGCGGGACCGGCGACGGCGATGCGCTCCACGTCGAACCCGAACGGCTCCAGATGCGACTGCACGAGGTCGCCCAGGGAAACGCCGCGCCACTCGCCTCGTATGAGGAGGTCGTGAGAGCGCGCGAGCCCGTGGATGCGCTCGACGAAATCTTCCGCCTGCGATCTCGGATCGCGGCTGCCGTCGAGCGTGCGCCGGGCGAGCGAGGCGATGACTGCGAGCAGGTTCTTTGTCCGGTGCGACAGCTCGCGCATGATGAGCTGGGCGTGTTCCTCGCTCATCTTGCGCTCGGTGATGTCGACGTTCATGCCAACCCACTCGGCGACGTTGCCGTCGGCGTCGAGCAGCGGTACGCCGCGTGCGCTCGTCCACCGGTAGCCGCCGCCGACACGCTGCAGGCGGTATTCGACGTCATAGGTGCCGCGGCTCTCGACCGCCCCGCGCCAGGCTGCGAGCGACTTGGCGCGATCGTCCGGATGGATGGCATTGAGCCAGCCGGTGCCCTTCCACTGGTCGTACGTCTGGCCGGTGTAGGCGCGCCAGCTCGGCGAATCCTGCACCACCGAGCCGTCCTCCGCCGTCGTCCACACGATCTGCGCGGACGCCGTGATGAGGGCCTCGAGCCGGGCCTTCGAATGCTCAAGCTCGCGCGTGCGCTCAGCTACGTGCTGCTCGAGCTCGGCGCGAGCCTCGCGCAGCCGGTGGAGCGTATCCTCGTGTGCCTCGATCTCGCGTCGCAGCCCGTCGTTGGCGGCCTGCAAGGCGCGCGGGCTCGGGATGGCGATCGCCTTCGGGATGAGCGGGAAGATCATGACGGCGGTTGCGACCGACACGATGGCGGTCGCCAGCTTGAGCACCCCTTGCGTCTCGTAGATCGGCCACCACAGCGTCACCATCTGCACGAGGTGGGTGAGGCCGCAGAGGAAGATGAAGGTCGCAAACAGGATCGCGAGCCGCTTCAGCTCGAGGTCCTGGCGCTGCCGCAGGAAGATCCAGATGGCGGCGGGGATGGCAAAATAGGCGAGGAAAGTCAGCAGGTCGGAGCCGGCGTGCAGCACCACGAGCCACGGCTTCCACAGGAGGCAGTAGCCGTGCGCCATGTAGGACGCACTGTCTACGAGGTCATGGACCATGGAAAGCCTCCGCGTCATCGCTTTGCGCTAGCCTATAAGGGCAGGTCTCTCGCTTCCAGGTGTGCAATGCTGCTTTACGGTTATTCGGTCGACGCCTCGGCGCTCGCGCAGGGAAGCCGCATCAGCCGAACGCTCGCGGCGGCGGCTCTAGCCCTTGCCGCCGCCGTCCCGGCAATCGCGGGCGAGCGGCGGCCGGCCGACATCGTGGATGCGCGCACCGTGATCCCCGATCTCGTGGTCGACATGCGCTACCTGACAGCGCGCAACTTTGTCGGCCGCCCCATCGCAGGGTACCGCGCGCCCGTGTGCCTGCTGACGAAGCGCGCGGCGCAGGCGCTGGCGCGCGTGGAGGACGAGTTGAAGCCGAAAGGGCTCGGGCTCAAGGTCTACGACTGCTACCGTCCGCAGAGCGCGGTCGATGAGTTCGTCGCTTGGGGCGCCGACCTGCGCGACCAGAAGATGAAGCCGGAGTTCTATCCGGGCGTCGATAAGCGCAATCTGTTTGGCAACGGCTACATCGCTTCCCGCTCGGGGCATAGCCGCGGCAGCACCGTGGACTTGACCATCGTGCCGCTCGCCGCGCCGGAGCCCGAGATCCCAGCTTCCGCCCCCATTCGGGCCTGCGCGCCGGTCTGGTCCGCCCGGCTTCCCGACGCGAGCATTGACATGGGCACGGGCTTTGACTGCTTCGGAGCCCTGTCGCACACCGGCAACGGGGCGATCGGCGCCCAGCAGGCGGCGAACCGCAAGCTGCTCAAATCGCTGATGACGAAGCAGGGCTTCATCAACAATGCGCACGAATGGTGGCACTATACGCTCGCCGACGAGCCTTACCCCGGCACGTATTTCGATTTCCCGGTCGAGTAGGCCGCAGGCCGGCAACGCCAGGCCGGAGACTGTGCGCTAACCCATTCCCATATAGACTGATGGCCGACCGCCAAGAGATATCCCGAAAGGAGCGCAGATGGCCTTCGAAGACGTGAAATCAGAGCTCGGCATCCTGCTGACGCAGATGCAGAACGAGCCCGAGGACCGCCACGAGCTCTACCTGCAGCTCATGGAGAAGCTGAACGAGCTGAAGGCGTTCGGGATGCCGCTGCCAGCGGACCTCGTCGCGCTGGAGAAGGCGCTCGAAGCCGAGTTCACCGCCGAGCTGCCGAAGGAGTAGCGAGGTCAGGAACGGCGCGGCGTTCCCGACAACACCTTGGCGAGGTTGAAGCGGCGCACCGCTTTCGCACGCGCCGGCTCTTTCAGGCACGCGGACGTGATGTTGGCGAGGAACAGCCGCGCCGCGTTCTCCCAGGAAAATTCCATTGCCCGCGCCCGCACGCGCGCACGGTCGAGCGTCAGAGCGGCGAGCGCCGCCTGCCGCAGGTCCTCCGATAGGGCGCCCGTCTCGCCCGGCTTCACCACGTCGATCGGGCCGGTGACGGGGTAGGCGGCGACGGGGAGACCCGAAGCCATGGCCTCGAGCAGCAC
>CAXMLT010000187.1:0-5022 GCA_964194245.1 uncultured Hyphomicrobium sp. | reverse complement strand
GATGTAGATCGGCTGGCGCGGGTGCAGGAGCTGGATGGGGCGGCGTAGCGCGATCTCGGATGAGCGCACGATGAGGCGCTCGCCGCGCACCCCGCGCAGATCGGAAAGCTCGTCGCGGGCCGCAAGTCCGCGGCAGTCGATGACCGTATCGCCGGTCTCGGGTGCGCGATCGGCTCTGAAGACGACCTCGACGCCGGCGTCGCGCACTTTTCCCAGCATGAACTCGAGCGCGGCCGGAGCCGGCATGTGCGCCTCGTCAGCGAAGAAGAGTGCGGACGGAAAGCGCCCTGCCAACTCGGGCTCGAGCTTCTGCAGCCGCTCTGAATCGAGTCGCTCGTGCCCTTGCGTCATCTTTGCAAAGCGGTCGAGCTCGGCGGCATCGCGCGCGGCCGCCACCACGAGGCTGCCCGCGCAGACGAGCTGCGGATAGAGCGCACGCCACGCCGCCACGCCCTCATGGCCGAGTTCGCGCAGCAGCGGCGGCGCCGTCTCCGCCTCGCGCTCGGGCGCCAGCATCACGCCGCCGTAGAGGCTCGCCGCACGCGCGAACGGCTCCGCGCTCGTTTCGTAAAGCCGCACGCGATGGCCCGCCCGCGCAAGCGCATAGGCCTGCCATAGACCGAAGATGCCGGCGCCGAGAACGGTGATGGTGCGGGTCGTCACGGGCGTGTTCTCTTCCAGTTTCACTAGCCATATACGCGTTCCCCCCGCCTGTCGGGGTCGGGGTTAGATGCCCGAATGCACCTCAATCGCCGAGCGCGGCGCCCTCGCGCCGGGCGTCGGCTCCGCCTTCGAGACGCGCCCCGCGCCGCACGATGACGTGGGCGCCGGAGCTCATGTCGTCCGGCACGATGCGGTGCCCAAAGGCCTTGAGCCCGAGCGCCGGCCAGATCGCGGCGCGGTCGAGCTCGATCTCGAAACCGTCGCCCTGGCTGCCAAAGTTCAACAGGTCCGCCGCTGCCTGCGCGTCCATGCCCCAGTCGATAAGCGCAACAAGCGTCTTCACCACGAAAAGGACGATACGGCCGCCGCCGGGCGAGCCGAGCACGGCCATGACACGGCCAGCGTCGTCGAACACGATCGTCGGCGCCATGGAGGAGCGCGGGCGCTTCCCCGCCGCAACCGCGTTGGCGACGGGCTGGCCGTCGGCGTCGACCGGCACAAAGGAGAAATCGGTGAGCTCGTTGTTGAGCAGGAAGCCAGCAGCCCAGTTGTGCGAGCCGAACCCACCCTCGATCGTCGTCGTCATCGCGAGCGCGTTGCCGTCATCGTCGATGATGGAGATGTGGCTCGTCCCGGCGCGCTCGCGCGTGGCGTCGCGGCCGAACGGTTGCCGGGCCGCGCCAGGGGGAACGCCCGCCTTCGGCCTCGCCATTGCGTGCAGCGGATCGATCAGCGCACGCCGCTCGGCGAGGTATTGCGGATCGAGCAGCCCTTCGGGGATCGCAACGAAATCGGGATCGGCGAGATAACGGTTGCGGTCGGCGTAGGCGAGCTTCTCAGCTTCCGCGATGAGATGCATCGCCTGCGGCTGCAGCGCGGCGGCGTGGCCCTTGCCGAGGTCGAACGGCTCAAGGAGGGTCAGCGTCTGCGCCACCGTCAGACCGCCGGAAGATGGCGGACCAACGCTGCAGACTTTATTGCCGCGATAGGCGAAGCACACCGGCGTGCGCTCCTTCACCGCGTAGCCCGCGAGGTCCTGCAGGGTCATGCCGCCGGCCGCGGTCGGTGCTTCAGCGGCCGCCTTTACGATCGCCTCGGCGACCGGGCCCTCGTAGAAGCCGCGCGCGCCTTCAGCCGCGATGCGCTTCAACGTGGCGGCAAACTCGGGGTTCTTGAGCACGTAGCCGATGGGCCAGGCGCTGCCCGTGCCGGTGAAGAAATAGCGCCGCGCCTCGGGCACGAAGCTCTCTGGACCCGCTGCGCGCAGGAGCAGATGTAGCCTCGGCGACACCTCAAAGCCGGTCTCGGCGAGGCGGATCGCCGGCTCGAACAGGCGCGCCCACGGCAGGCGCCCGTAGCGCGCGTGCACGGTCTCCATCAAGCGCACGATGCCCGGCACGCCGATACTCAGCCCAGAGCGCACGGCGGTCTGGAACGGCATCGGCTTGCCGTCTATGAGGAATCGATCGGGCGTGGCGGAGGCGGGCGCGGTCTCGCGCGCATCGAGCGCCGTGAGCTCGGATTTGCCGGCGTCCCAGTAGAGCACGAAGGCGCCGCCGCCGAGCCCGCTCGACTGCGGCTCGACGAGGTTGAGCACGAGCTGCACGGCGATTGCGGCATCGACAGCTGAGCCGCCCGCACGCAGGATCTCGCGGCCGGCCTCCGCGGCATTGCGGCTGGCGGCGGAGACCATGTGGCGCTCGGCGAAGGCAAGCGTCCGCGAGGAGGAGTCGGTAGCCGCCTCCGGCGCGCTGCGCAGATCCTGCGCCGCCGCCGGATGTCCAAGAACGAGCGCCGCCAGCAGCAGGGCGAGAGAGGGTGCACGCATGAGCCCGGTCGGGAAATGCACGGGCCGGCTCCTGGGGGCGGGAATGGGCATCGATATCCGTTGCTGCCAGAGCGGCCGGGAAAGGTCGCCCTTTATCGGGGCCGAGCGGCTCGCTGTCGAGCCCGGACGGCGGCATCCTAGGCTGGCATTAACCGCACGTCTGCTTTGCTCGCGCGAGAAGCCCCCGGCGCTCCGCCATCCAGAGGGTCACCCCATGCTTTCCGCACCTAGGCAGCGACTGGCGAGGCGCGCCGCGCTCGTCGCGCCGCCGTTCCTGCTCGCGCTCGCCATCCTCTTGGGCTCGAGCTATCGCGCGGCAACGCGCGAGGAGGCCGCGTCCCTGCTCAGCACCGGCAAGACCGTGCTCGGGCAGACGATCTCCTATCCCGCCGGCAAGCCGGCCAAGGTGACGGCAGCGATCATCACCATGCTGCCCGGCGAGGCGACCGGCTGGCACCAGCACGACGTTCCGATGTTCGACTACATCCTCGAGGGCGAGGTCACCGTCGACTACGGCGCGCAGGGCACGCGCGTCTATCGCACCGGGGAAGCGGTCATGGAGGCGATCGCTGTGGCCCACAACGGCCGCAACACCGGTTCGGGGCCGGCGCGCATCCTCGCGGTATTCATGGGCGCCGACGGCGTGCCCAATACGGTGATGCTGAAAGGCGATGCCTCGGTGCCGGTGCAGCCGCCGCTTCAGTGAAAATCGCGCGACTTGGGGACGATTCGCGCTTCGCGCGACTTGGGGATGATGCGCGCATCCCGTGGGTGCGTGAGACGCGGGTCGCGAGGGTTTTGGGACCAGCGCGGGTGCCCGTTGTGCAGGCCGGACTGGTCGGCACGGATGTCGGGGCTCTTCACGTGGTCGGCGTTGGCGAGCGGCGCCTTCATCTCGGGCCCATGCTCGGACAGGAGCCGTAGCCAGTCGCTGCGGTCTTCCAGCCGCTGCGAGACCACGTGGATGATGTCCTCGTGGCGCTGGATGCGCCCGTGGATGACGATGAGGCGCGCGCCCATGACGACCTTGCGGAAGCGCTCCAGCGTCTTCGGCCAGACCACCGCGTTGGCGATGCCGGTCTCGTCCTCGACGGTCATGAACACGACGCCCTTGGCCGAGCCGGGGCGCTGGCGCACGAGCACGACGCCGGCAACGGAGACGTAGGCGCCGTCCTTGACGCTGCGCAGCTCGTCGCAGGACAGGATGCGCGGGGCCCTTTTGCGGGACGGCGTCGCAGAATCAGAATGCGGCAGATTGAGATGCGCGCGCAGGAAGCTCATGGGATGCGCTTTGAGCGAGAGCCGCAGCGTCTGGTAGTCGTTGACGACATGCTCCGACAGCGGCATCGCGGGCAGCGCGACCTCGGGCTCGAGGCCGGCTTCGCGCGTCTCGCTCCAGGCGAAGAGCGGCAGCGGCTCGACGGAGCCTAGCGCCTTTACCTCCCACAGGGCCTGGCGGCGGTCGAGGCCGAGCGAGCGGAAGGCGTCGGCGGCCGCGAGCTTCCCCAGCGTCGCGAGCCGCACGCGGGCGCGCAGCCACAGGTCGTGCGTATGCGCGAATGGGCGCGCGGAGACGATCTTGTTCGCCTCCTCCTCCGGCAGGCCGTCGATCTGGCGCAGGCCGAGCCGCAGCGCCGGCCCGCCGCCGGACGCCGGCGGCTCCAGCGTGCAGTCCCAATCGGAGAGGTTCACGTCGACTTCCCGCGCTTCGACGCCATGCAACTGAGCGTCGCGCACGATCTGCGCCGGCGCGTAGAAGCCCATCGGCTGCGAATTCAAGAGCGCCGCCGCGAACGCTGCCGGGTGGTGGCACTTGATCCACGCCGACACGTAGACGAGGTGGGCGAAGCTCGCGGCGTGGCTCTCGGGGAAGCCGTACTCCCCAAAGCCCTTGATCTGGTTGAAGCAGCGCTGCGCGAAGTCTTGGGCATAGCCGCGCGCGACCATGCGCGTGACCATCTTCTCCTCCAGCAGCCCGATGGTGCCGCGGCGGCGGAAGGTCGCCATCGCCTTCCTCAGCTCGTTGACCTCGGCGTCGGAGAACTTCGCCGCGACGAGCGCGATGCGGATCGCCTGCTCCTGGAACAGCGGCACGCCCTTGGTCTTGCCGAGAATGTTCTCCAGCTCGTTCTTGGGCCCATGTGCGGGCGAAGGCGACGGGTAATGCTCGGGCTCCACGCCGGAGCGCCGGCGCAGGTAAGGGTGCACCATGTCGCCCTGGATGGGCCCGGGGCGCACGATCGCCACCTCGATGACGAGGTCGTAGAAGCAGGCCGGCTTCAGGCGCGGCAGCATCGACATCTGCGCTCTGGACTCGACCTGGAACACGCCAACCGAGTCGGCTTGGCACAACATGTCGTAGACGGCTTTGTCGTCGCGCGGCACGGTAGCGAGCGAAAGGCTGCGGCCGTAGTGGCGCTCGATCAGCTCGAAGCTCTTGCGGATGGCCGTGAGCATGCCGAGCGCCAGCACGTCCACCTTGAGCATGCCGAGCGTGTCGATGTCGTCCTTGTCCCTGTCTCTTATACACA
>CAXMLT010000186.1:0-1698 GCA_964194245.1 uncultured Hyphomicrobium sp. | reverse complement strand
GAGGTCGCGCGCGGCCAGCAGCTCTACGCCATGGAGTTCAAGCGCGGCGAGCCGCAGGGCAAGCTCAAGAAGCTCGGGCCGGTCATGAACCGGCGCGGCACCACCGTGCGCTTCAAGCCGGACGAGAAGATCTTCGGCAAGGGCTGCGCCTTCAAGCCGGCGCGACTGCTCAAGATGGCGCGCTCCAAGGCCTACCTGTTCGGCGGCGTAGAGATCCGCTGGAGCTGCGACCCCTCGCTCATCACGGACGACACGCCGGCGGAAGCGACGTTCCACTTCCCCGGAGGACTCAAGGACTACCTGACGAGCGAGATCGCCGGGCAGACGCTGGTGACCAAGGAGATCTTCGCCGGCCGCATCGAAGGGACCAACGGCCACGGGTCGGTCGAGTGGGCGGTCGCTTGGATCGCCGATGAGGACGGCTTCGTGCGCTCCTACTGCAACACGATCCCGACGCCGGACGGCGGCACGCACGAGAACGGCCTGCGCCAGGCGCTGTCGAAGGCGTTGCGCGCCTACGGCGAGCTGACCAGCAACCGGCGCGCCGCGCAGGTCACCGCCGACGACGTGATGGGCACGGCCGCGGCAATGCTGTCGGTGTTCATCCGCGAGCCGGAGTTCCAGGGCCAGACGAAGGACCGGCTCGCCACGCAGGAGGCAACCCGCATCGTCGAGAGCACGGTGCGCGACGCTTTCGACCATTGGCTCGCCGACAGTCCCGCGCAGGCGACGAAGCTCTTGGAATGGTCGATCGACCAGGCCGAGGAGCGCTTGAAGCGCAAGCGCGAGAAAGAGATCGGCCGCCAATCGGCGACGCGGAAATTGCGGCTGCCGGGCAAGCTCGCCGACTGCACCATCCAGGCCGCCGCCGGCACCGAAATCTTCATCGTCGAGGGCGATTCCGCCGGCGGCTCGGCGAAAAGCGCGCGCGCTCGCGAAACCCAGGCGATCCTGCCCTTGCGCGGCAAGATCCTCAACGTGGCGAACGCCTCGTCCCAGAAGCTGGCACAGAACCAGCTCCTGGCCGACCTCATCCAGGCGCTCGGCTGCGGGACCGGGACCAAATATCACGACGAGGACCTGCGCTATGAGCGCGTCATCGTCATGACCGATGCCGACGTCGACGGGGCGCACATCGCCTCGCTGTTGATCACGTTCTTCTACCAGGAGATGCCGGCGCTGATCGAGAACGGCCACCTCTATCTGGCGGTGCCACCGCTCTACAAGCTCACACACGGAGCGAAATCGTTCTACGCGCGTGACGACAAGCACAAAGACGAGATTGTGAAGCGCGAGTTCAAGCCCGGCCAGAAGATCGAGGTCAGCCGCTTCAAGGGCCTGGGCGAGATGAACGCCGCCCAGCTCAAGGAGACGACGATGGACCCCAAGCGGCGGACGCTTCTGCGCGTCGAGATCGGCGAAGGCGATCGCAGCGCCATCTCGGAGGCGATCAACGCGCTGATGGGGTCTAAGCCCGAGGCGCGCTTCCGCTTCATCCAGGAGCGCGCCGCCTTCGCGCAGGACCTCGACATCTGAGCGCGGAGCCGACACCTCGTAGCCTCGCCTCGCAAATATCGACGTAAAGCTTAACGCGATGCCCCGCGCCCGCTCACCTGGGTTGCGGCTAGTTTCCTGCGCGCGGCAAGCGCGCCGCCCCATCAACAGCGCGGCGGCGGCGTCGTCCACATGTCCTCATTC
>CAXMLT010000185.1:0-2958 GCA_964194245.1 uncultured Hyphomicrobium sp. | reverse complement strand
CGGCACAAGAAGCAGTCGGGCGGCCACGGCCAGTTCGGTGACGTGGTGCTGGAGATCGCGCCGCTGCCGCGCAGCTCCGGCTTCCAGTTCGTGGAGAAGATCTCAGGCGGCGTCGTCCCGCGCCAGTTCTTCTCGTCGGTGGAGATCGGCGTGAAGGACTATCTCAGCCACGGGCCGCTGGGGTTCCCCGTGGTCGACGTCTCCGTGACGCTACTCGACGGCTCCTATCACACGGTCGATTCCTCCGACATGGCGTTCCGCCAGGCGGCGCGCATCGGCATGACGGAGGGGATGCCGAAGTGCGCGCCTGTGCTGCTCGAGCCGATCATGGCGGTGGAGATCGCCGTGCCGAGCGAAGCGACCGCGCGCATCAACGGCATCATCTCGCAGCGGCGCGGTCAGATCCTCGGCTTCGATGCGCGCGATGGCTGGAGCGGGTGGGACGTGGTGCAGGCGCAGATGCCGGCCTCCGAGATGGAGAGCCTCATCGTCGACTTGCGCTCGGCGACCTCCGGCGTCGGCACTTACCGCGCGAAGTTCGACCACCTGGCCGAGCTCACCGGGCGGCTTGCCGACCAAGTGCTCGCCGCGCACAAGCAGGCGGCGGAATGACTAGTTGAGCCGACCTGTACGTGCGCTGCCGCGTTGACAGGGCTCTTGGCCGGGCCTATGGATGACGGGTGAAGAGGTGGGGATGGAGTCCCCCTGAACCGCCCGTCGTGGGGCTTCCCGCTCGGGATTTCCACGGGGCTGATGACTCCTGCCGCGTAGCAGCTCGGCGAGCGCCATATCGCTCGCCGAATACGAGACAGGAGATTCGCTTGCAGCTCTATCTTTGGATTGCACTCGGCAGCGCGCTCGGCGGGATGGCGCGCTACTGGTGCACCGGTGTCATGGCGCGGCTCATCGGCGAGACGTTTCCGTGGGGAACGCTTTTCGTCAACGTGCTGGGCTCTCTCATCATCGGCATCTTTGCGACTCTGACCGCTCCCGACGGGCGCATGTTCGTCGACCAGACGATCCGACAGTTCGTGATGATCGGTTTCCTCGGGGGCTACACTACCTTCTCTTCGTTCAGCCTGCAGACGCTCAACCTCGTCAACGATGGCGAGTGGCTGTATGACGGCCTTTACATTGGCGCTTCCGTCTTCGCGTGCCTGTTCGCCGTGTGGCTCGGGCACGTGCTTGCCGTGCACTTCAACGCGATCAAATGGGTGTAGCTCATGCTGGTTCCCAACGACGCGGTTTTGCTGCGCATCCTTATCGGCGAGGACGACCGCGCGGGGAGGCTGCCCCTTTACGAGGCAATCGTGCTGGCCGCGCGCGAGCAGAAGCTCGCCGGCGCGACGGTGCTGCGTGGTTCGGTCGGGTTCGGCCGTTCGAGCCATTTGCACACGACCAAGATCCTGCGGCTCTCCCAGGACCTGCCGATCGTCATCGAGATCGTCGACGGGGAGGACAAGATCAACGCCTTCGTGCCCACGCTCGAGAAGCTCATGGGCAGCGGTCTTGTCACGCTGGAGCGAGTGAAGGTGCTGCGCTACGGCGACGGAAAAGAGCCGGCGAGCTGACACTAGGCGGCAGGCCCGGCCGCCTCACATCGATCCAATTTTCGGCAAGTTGAGCGGCAGGCTGTGCTAGGTTCGGCGCTGTCGCGTTGATGGTTTCTTTGCGTTCGCGGGTTGAAGGTGGCGCCCATGGCAGGCTCCGACCGGGCATCCTATGCGATAGGCTTCGCCGACCTCGAGCAGGAGGTCGTCGTCGATCGTCTGCCGATCCAAGGCGAGATGCCGGCGTGGCTGTCGGGCGCGCTTCTGCGCACCGGGCCCGCGAAGTACGACCTCGGCGGGCAAACCGTCAATCACTGGTTCGACGGTCTCGCCATGCTGCACCGGTTCGGCTTCGCCGATGGCAACGTCTCCTACCGCAACCGCTTCCTGCAATCGGACTCCTATCGGGAGGCTACCGCCAAAGGCGCGCTCGCGCGCGGGGAGTTTGCGACCGACCCCTGCCGCACGCTGTTTCAGCGCGTGGCCGCGGTCTTCGAGCCGATGCTGCTCACCGACAACTGCAACGTCAACGTCAACCCGCTCGGCGGTGCGGCCGTTGCCTTCACCGAGACGACGCTGCCCGTCCGCTTCGACGCCGAGACGCTGGCGACGCTCGGCGACTATGGCTACGGCCCTGCCATCGGCGGCAGCGTCTCGATCGCGCATCCCCACCACGACGCTCGGCGCAAGTGCCAGTTCAGCTACGTCGTCGAGTTCGGCATGAAGAGCCGTTACCGGCTGTTTTCCATCGACGACGACGGCGGCGCGGAGTGCGTGGTCGCCGAGATGCCGGTCGACCGCCCGGCTTACATGCACAGCTTCGCCATGACCGAGCAGTACCTCGTGCTGGTTGAGTTCCCGCTGGTCGTCGATCCGCTGCGGCTCAAGCTGCAGCTCGCGCCCTTCATCCGCAACTACCGCTGGAGGCCCGAGCAGGGCTTGCGCATCCACGTCTTCGACAAGGATGGCGGCGGCCTAGTGAAATCGGTCGAGACCGATCCGATTTTCGCGTTCCATCACGTCAACGCCTTCGAGGATGTCGGCAACATCGTCGTCGACCTCATCGCCTACCGCGATGCCGGCATCATCGATCAGCTCTACCTTGAGCGGCTGCGGGCGAGCGATCCTATCGATGCGACCGGGCGCCTGACCCGGTATGTCGTGCCGCTGAGTCGCCCGGGCGATGCCTTCGCGATCGAGGTCGCGGAGGCGATGATTGAGCTGCCGCGCATCGACTACGAGCTGTGCGCGGGGCGTCCCTACCAGCACGTCTGGGGCGTGGGACGGCGTGACCCAAAAGACTTCCTCGACTCGATCATCAAGATCGACACCGAGACCGGCGAGACGCAATCGTGGTGGCGCGAGCACTGCTACCCGGGCGAGCCGGTGTTCGTGGGCTTGCCGGGCC
>CAXMLT010000184.1:0-1919 GCA_964194245.1 uncultured Hyphomicrobium sp. | reverse complement strand
AATTACACCACGTGCCCGGACACTACCAGTTTCAAAGCCCTGTCTTTCGAGACCGGATTGCCTTTAGGCTATCCCAATCGCGCGCCTTCGGAACAGCGGTCCCCGGGCAATGACGAGGTGCCGCAGGGGCGCAAAATCGATGTCTCGATAATGCAGATTCCTGAGAGTTTGCGAGCTAGGCCGAGCCGTGGACCAGAGCTTGCCAGCTCAGTTTCGGCAACCACTGCCTAACGCGGGCGAGCCACGAGCCGGCTGTCGAACGCTGTCGCGGAGCCGAAGTGTCATGGTCGGCAGTCCGGACGGTCGGATGCCGATCGCGATGGCAGGGCACGGAAGCATACCGATGGTACGCGGCCTCCCAGTCCGATGCGATGGCCGTTTGCGCATCTGTAAGGCTGATTTGACCCGAGCAAACGAGGCACTGGAGCTTCACCTCGATGCGATCCTTGCGCCGTGCTTCTCAAGCTAGGGCTGCATAGCCGGCAAGTGCACTCGCGCTTGTCGAGCGTTTTGGGCGCGCAGCTGGCTTCCCTTCAACGCACCGCCTGGCGCTCGCGCGAGACGGCTATGCGCTCGTGAAGTGCGAACACGCGGTGTTCAATCCGGAGGCCTGACGTAAAAGGCGCCGGCCCAATTCATGGGCCGGCGCCCTCCTTGTCGGGCCGATTTCCTATCTCACCACCAGCCACAGCGCCGATGGGCGCGGTAGTAGCGCCAGTGCCGATGGTGACGCCAATGGGCTTGCTGGACGACGCTATGAGCTTTCGTCAATGAGAGCGTGCCAACTGCAGGAGTAGCCTGCACCGATGTTGTCGCGACGAGCGCAAGCCCGGCAACGCCAACAAATACAAGAGACCTCAGCATGCGAATTTCTCCCCTATTGTAGTTTTACTCCCCTGGCTGCCGAGAGAACCGCAGTTTAGGCGAACCGCTCACTTCCTGAAAGGCATTGCGCGCACCGGAGCACATGAACTCGTGCGCCGCGAATTCTCGGTGTTCAAGCCGGAGGCGTGGTCCACCTAGTAAGCCGCCAGCGCTTTATCGAAGAGCGCCAACACGGCGGCATGGCCTTCCGTGTCGTTCGTGTTGATCAAGGAAGGGGTGCACCGGATCTCGCGCGCGACGGAACTTGCGAGATCATGGGCCTGCTTTATATCCCCGACGAGCTCGAAAGCGGCGGCTACAAGCGCACCGAAAGCGCACCTTTGGCGTGCCGTAGCACCTGTTGGGTCTACCTGAAAGCCGCGTTCATCCCTCGCGACCGCCGCGCGACACCAATGGTTCTCGTTCGCTATGAGCGCGCGGGCTCGTTCGATGATGGGTCGATTGAGGGGCTTTGACATCTGAAATCTCCTGCGAGCCGACGAATGAGGCTCACGTGAGCACGAGATACATGCACAGGCCCAAGAGCAGGCCAATGCACACGACAATGATGACCTCGATGAGCATCGTTTTGTGCGCAAATACCGCCGGAGCCCTTTAGTCAACACTAAGCGCTTACGCAAACCTGACGGCCACCCGCGCATGAACACAATAAGCCCCGTCGGAATCGCTCCGGCGGGGCTGCTAGTTCATTACTCCTTAGCGACGGTCGTGATCGCGATAGTGGTCGCCGCGGTCGTGATCGCGATAGCGATCGCCGCGGTCGTGATCTCGATGTCCGCGGTTGTAATCCCGGTCGCGGTGCTCGACCTGGATCGACCGATGGCGATAGCCTTCCTCGGCCTGTGCGGTGCTCTGGACGCCGGTGAGAGCCAGCAAGCCGAGACCGGTCGCGCTCGTGAGCGCGAGAAACTTCGCACGCATTGGAAACTCCCTTTCGGGCCGGGGATGGGGGGAGATCCGACCCTACCAACTAGAACGGCGGGGCAGCATGCCTCCGTCTGCGCGGAGGCGCGTCTTTTGGCCGTAACGCGGCG
>CAXMLT010000183.1:0-1617 GCA_964194245.1 uncultured Hyphomicrobium sp. | reverse complement strand
CCAGAGCCATTTGTCGATGCGCTGAGTGTCGCTGGCCGAAGGCGCGTCTGCATCGCCCGCACGGCTCAAGTGCTGCTCTCCTTGGCGCGCTTTGCGAGCTCGTCGCGCAGCGCTCCGAGCGCGGCAAAGGGCGAGTCGGCGTCCGCCCCGGTCCGCCTCGGGGGAGCCGCGGAGTGGACCTCGGTCTTGCGCCGCTCTTCGCGGCGCGGGCGACGGTCCTGGCCGTTGAAGCGTCGAGGGTGAGCGTCACGCGTCCGCTCCGGCGCATCCTTGCCGCGATCCCGGCGAGGCTCGCGGTGCGCCGACTGCCGCGCTTCCTGACCGTTGCCGCCCGCAGACGCCACGGCTGGCGCCGGTTCGGCGGCCTGCGCGGGCTGGGACGGCAGGGCGGCGGACTTGCGATCCTTTTGCTCCGTGCGCAGCTTTGCGCGTTGCGGCGCGTCCTTGCGGCGCTCGCCACGCGGATGCCGGCGGGGACGCCAGATCTCCTCGAACTCCGGTTCGCTCGCCGCGACCTTGTCGGCTGACTCGGGCGCAAGAGCAGTCGCGGCCGCCACCTCGGCAGCCGCCTCAACGGCCGGCGCCTCGGCTGCAGCTTCCGCCTCCGGTGGTGCGGGTTCGGTCGCGGCCGGCTGAGTTGGTTCCTCGGCGCCCAGCACCACCGGCGCCTTCTTCAGCGGGCGGCGCTCGACGCGGAACCCCAGCGACCTAAGGACGCCGCCCAGCTCCTCTGGCGAGCAGCCGAGCAGCGACATCATGTCGGGCGTGGCCGTGAAGCTGCCGTCGCCGGTCGCACCTTTAGGGGCCAGGGCACCCTCGGCGCCCGAGCGCCAAGCGAGCAGCGGCCGGATGTAATCGGCGAGCCGCTCAAGCATGTCGATGCGCACCGCGCGCGGCCCGCACACATGGTAGCCATAGGCGCGATAGAACGCTTCGGGAGCCCCCGCGACGGGCGCAAACGAGGTGAGGCCGGCACGCGGTGCCTCCGGCATCGAATCGGCAGTCAGCCCGCACGTGCCGGCATTCTTCAGCGACCAGAGTGTCAGCGCGAGCTCGGCCGCGGCGGGCTTCAGAAGCGTCGGGAAATAGATGTTAAACGCTCCAAAGCGCACGCCGTACTTGCGCAGCTGGGCGCGCGCCGTCTGATCGAGAGCCTTGATCTCGTCGCCGACCGTCTCGCGCCGGAGGATGCCGAGGTTCTCGCGCAGCCGGAAGGCGATGCCGCGGGCGAGGCCCGAGATGTCCTCCGCCTTGCCGATCTCGACGAGCGGCTTCAACTTTTCGGCAATCGCCTGCGTCAACCACGTGTCGAGCCGCGCCTGCACCTTCTCGCGATCGGGCGCCGAGAGGTGCTCGTCCGCGAGCACCGTGACAGAAGGCTTCAACGGATCGTCGCTCGGCTCGAGCTGGGCGATCTCCTGGCCCTTCCACAGGATCACGCCGCGCTGCGTGAGCTGGAAAGCATCCGGTTGAGCGGCAACGACGCGGCGCACGCGCATCGACAGCTCGCGCGCCAGCACCTGGGCGGCGGCGGTGCGCGCCGCCTTGCCGTGGATACCCTCGCTGCCGCCTGCGTCGGCGGAGAAGCGGAAGCCGCGCAGGCGCCCGACGTAATGG
>CAXMLT010000182.1:0-4645 GCA_964194245.1 uncultured Hyphomicrobium sp. | reverse complement strand
GGGGGATCGGATGCGCCTATCGGCTCGCATCATCTGCATTGAGGCCTGCTTGATGCTCTTTGCCGCGACGTGCGGCGAAGCGTTCGCAGGCGGCTTCGGCATCGAACAATCGGCCTACTATCAGGGCATGTCGTTTGCGGGCGCCGCCGCCGGCGGCGGGAGCCTCTCCTCTCTCTCCTGGAACCCCGCGACGGCAAATTTCGCCGGCGCCAACCTGACCTTCGAGTCGAGCTACTCCGTCATCCTGATGGATGCGGACTTGACCGTTACCAACCCTGGCGCCCAGCTCGTGACGGGTCCGGCCGAAACCGAGATGGGCCGCAACGCCCTCATCGGCGCTAGCTACGCGACGTGGCGGCTCGACAACAAGATGGTGCTTGCCTTGAGCCTCACCTCGCCGTTCGGCCTCGGGACGAAGGCCGAGAACCAGAATTGGGTCGGCAGCCTGGAAGGCGTGACCACGAGCCTCTTCAACCTCAACGCCGCGCCGATCCTGTCGTATGAGATCGCGCACGGCGTGACCGTCGCCGCGGGCTTGCAGGTCGACTACTTCGATCTGCAACGGCAGACGGCTGGCACCGCCACCCTGCGGGCTGACGATACCGACGTCGGATTCGTTGCCGGCATCGACTTTGCGCCTTCGCCCGACACCTCCATCGGCCTCGGCTTCCGCTCCGCCGTCAATCACACGCTCGAGGGCCACCTGACGGTCGCTGGCGTGGGCGAGGCGCCGATCAAGGCCTCCATCATTCTGCCAGAGATGCTTTCGCTCGGCGTGCGCCACGCGGTTTCCCCAACCACACGATTGACCGGGGAGGTCGAGTGGGTGAACTGGAGCCGCCTCAACGTCATCCCCATCGTGCTGCAGGCGCCGCTGCTCGGGATCCCAGCCGGCGCGGCGGCCGCCAATCTCGACTTCCAATGGCGCGACGGATGGCTGTTCGCGCTTGGCGGCGAGTATGATTGGTCGCGGGCGCTCACGCTGAGAACCGGCGTCGCCTACGAGATCTCACCGGTCGACGGCCCGACCACGCGCCTCGTGCAGGATCCCGATAGCAACCGCGTCTGGGCGAGCATTGGCGCGTCCTACAAGTGGAGCGCCGACACGCGCTTCGACTTCTCCTACAGCCACGTGTTCTTCGAGGACAACGCCCCCTTTGACCGCGTGGGATCGTCATTTCCCACGCCTTCGCTGCTCGGCACCGCAGACGTGAGCATGGACATCATCTCGGTCGGCTACAAGATCGTGTGGGGCGGGCCCTCAGCGGTTCCCGCAGCATTGAAATAGTCGAGCGCTGTCTCGTCGATAGTGAGCATTAAGTACCTATTTTGATTTGACTGCGATGCATTGGTGAGCTGAGTCGGCCGATTTGCTGCAAGTTCTTGATCCGGATCAACCGCTGGGCTTCCAGCAAACGTTCAAATTAGTCAGTGTGCGATTAGTAATATAGAGACGATCATTGCCTAGAGTTCGAACCGATAGGATTGGATTCTGGACATTATTGTGAGTCACAGCGCCCTCAAGCGCGCTTCGAATGCGCGCCGACAAGAACCGTCGAGCGATGATACGCCGGAGGCTGCCGGCGACGGCGCCCGTGGTGTGTCTTGCCGCCCGCTCGGGCTCGAGGAGCAGCTTCTCGAGGCGGTGCAGCGCAACGAAAAGCTTGAGCAGCTCAACTCCTGCTTCGAAGCCGCACTCAATCACATGGGCCGCGGCCTCTCGATGTTCGACGCCGATCAGCGGCTCGTCGTCTGCAACACCGCCTACTCCCGCACTTATTTGCTGCCCGAGGAGCTGACGCGTCCCGGTACTGCCTTCGCCGATATTCTGACCTTCCATATGAAACGTGCCGGCGAATGTCCCTCGGCCGACGGCATCGCGGCGTGGATCAAGAGCCACATCGCCAAGCTCATGACGGAGGGCTATCGCGAGGAGATCCAGAACCTCAAGGACGGCCGTGTGATCCGCGTGACCTATCAGCCGCTCGCAGGCGGCGGTTGGGTCGACATGCAGGAGGACATCACCGCACAGCGCCGGAGCGACGAGAGGGTCGAGTGGCTGGCGCGGCACGACACGCTGACCGAGATCCCGAACCGCTATCACTTCCGCGAGTGCCTCGAGCGGCAGTTTGAGTGCTACGACCCGCGCCAAGGCTTTGCCCTGCACTGGATCGATCTCGACCACTTCAAGGAGATGAACGACCGCTACGGGCACCAGGTGGGCGACGGCCTCCTGAAGAGCGTGGCCGGCCGCCTCAAATCCAGCCTGCGCGCCGGCGACGTCGTGGGACGTCTCGGCGGAGACGAGTTCGCGATCCTGCAGGTCGGCGTCGACCGCGAGGATATGGCCGACAACCTCGCGCGGCGGCTCGTGCAAAACATCCGCAGGCCGCACGACGTGCTCGGCCGCCGGCTGCACACGGATGCGAGCATCGGCGTCGCGCTCGCCCCGCAGCACGGTCAGGACCCCGAGCAGCTTTTCGCCAGCGCCGACACCGCGCTCTATCGCGCCAAGTCGATGGGACGCGGCATTCAATTTGTCTATTCGCCGGCTTCGTCCGGAGCGCCGAGCGCCAACCCGCTGAGGGCCGAGCTCGAGCACGCGCTCGACCGCGACGAGCTCGTCCTACATTACCACCCGATCGTCGACCTGCACGAGGAACGCGTCTCCAGCTTCGAGGCGCTGATGCGCTGGAAGCATCCGAGCCGCGGCATGATCCCGCCGTCGGAGTTCATCCCGATCGCCGAGGAATCGCGTCTCATCGTTCGCATGGGCACATGGGCGCTGATGCGCGCCTGCGCCGATGCCAAGAGCTGGCCGTCGTCGATCAAGGTCGCCGTCAATCTTTCGGCTGTGCAGATCGAATGTTCCGACGTGTACGAGGTCGTCATGGACGCCCTCCATGCCACGGGGCTCGAGCCACATCGCCTGCAGCTCGAGATCACCGAGTCGGTGCTGGTGCGCGATCACGAGCGCACGCAGGAGGTGCTGCGCAAGCTGCACGAGCTCGGTGTGCTGATCACGCTCGACGATTTCGGAACCTGCTTTGCCACGCTCAACTACCTGCGCAGCTTCCCCTTCAAGAAGATCAAGATCGACCGCAGCTTCGTGCGCGACATCCCCGAGCACCACGACTGCATCGCCATCGTGAAGTCGGTCGCCGACCTGGCGCGCGAGCTCAACATGCTGTCCGTGGCCGAGGGCGTGGAGACGGCGGCGAGCCTGGCAGCCGTCCGTGCCGCCGGCTACGACGAGGCGCAGGGCTTCTACTTCAGCCAGCCTGTCCCGGCGAGCTCAATCGAGCGAACCGCGCTTCAGTGTGCGGCAAGGCTTGCTTCGCTGAACGCGAACGCCGAGGCGGCAAAGGTGCGCAAGGCCGCCCCGAAAGGGCGCAGCCTCCAGAAGGCGCGAGCGCAAAACGAGTTGTGACCGCGAGGCGATCGCTACAAGCGAAAAGCCCCGATAAGCCAAGCCCTGCCGAAGGATTTAAGCGTCGACGGCCACGCGGCTCTTCAGCTCGTCGGGCGCGCCGAAGTGCTCGAAGTAGCGCGGGTCGATCTTCTCGACGGGCAGGATGATGAGCACGTCGGTCGTGCCGAACTGGCGGTCGATGACGGCGCCGTCGCCAACGTAGGCCCCGAGGCGCAGGTAGCCCTTGATGAGCGGCGGCAGCGACTTCAACGCGCGCTTGGCGTCGACCTTCTCGCGCGGCAACCGGTCCATCGGCACATGCAGCCGATCGTGCGCACGCGCGCGCCACTCGAGCGGCGCCAGCGCATTGTGATGCAGGAAGCTCAACGCCATCGCGTGCTGAGCGGCATCGGTGCCGGGTAGGCTGGCGCAGCCGATCATCACGTCGATCTTGTGTTCGCGCACATAAGTCCACAGGCCATGCCACAAGAGCTCGACCGTGCGCTTGTTGCGATAGGACTCGAGCACGCAGGAGCGGCCGAGCTCCATGAAGCGGTGGCGTGGCCGCGCGGCAAGCAGCGGCGCGATGTCGTATTCGCTCTGGGTGTAGAAGCCGAGCGAGTTCTCGGCGATCTCCTGGCGCAGCACGCGGTAGGTGCCGACAACCTTTTGGCGCTTGAGCCCAGTCCAGGCGTCCGTTGGCGCATAAGGCGCGTCATCGACCACGAGCAGATGATCGCACACGGCGTCATACGGATCCTCGTCGCGGCGACGCAGCTCCGCTTTGAAGCTCGGCACCGCCGACATCTCCTCGTAGAACACTTGGTAGCGCAGGCGCTGCGCGAGCTTTATCTCGCGGCGACGGTTTGCGAGACGCACCTCGAGGTTGCCGATCTTGCCGTAGACCTTGTCCGGCTTGCGCGCGGGGAACGCTACGCCGCGGCCGTCGCGCAATGCCCGCAGCGCCACGAGACCGAGCGGTACGGCTTGCCACTTCTGGCTGGTCGCCAATCGGGTTGCCATGCGCCGGGCCGTAAGTCTCATGCTTCGTCTCCTTGGCTTTTCGCCGCGCTCGGGTTCAAGCCATGTCGCTATCTGCCCGATGGGGTCAGGCATATTTTTCAATGGCCCTCGGCGGATAGCACGATTCCATGACAGACTTTAGATGACCCCCCGGATGCCCCCGCCCGGACGCGCCTCAGGCGGCGTCGGCATTGCCGCCGGCGCGCCGGC
>CAXMLT010000181.1:0-2831 GCA_964194245.1 uncultured Hyphomicrobium sp. | reverse complement strand
GCGCATACCAGTAGGCTGCCGCGCCGAGCGCGACGACGACAACCAGAAAGCCCGCAGCCCACACCACGATTTTGTTCACGACGCCATCTGCCCGCGTCCGCCGCCGAGTCCTTCTTAGGCTTCGACGCCGCCGCCGTCTTGCTCTTCCTGCCGCTCGATCTCGCGCTGGCGCTGGCGCTCGCGCTCACGCTCCTGCTCGCGCTCCTTCTCCTTGGCGCGGTCCTTCTCGGCCTGCTCCATGCGCTCATCGACGTAAGTGCCGACGGCCTCCTTGAGCTCATCGAGCTTGTTTTCGAAGAAGTGATTGGCTCCGGGGACGACCTGGTGGGTGATCTTGATGCCGCGCTGGGTTTTTAAGCGCTGGGACAGCTCCCCCACCGAGTTTGACGGCACCACGCGATCCTTGTCGCCGTTGATCATCAGGCCGGACGACGGGCAGGGCGCGAGGAAGGAGAAGTCATAGAGGTTCGACGGGGGCGCCACGCAGATGAAGCCTTCGACCTCGGGGCGGCGCATCAGGAGCTGCATGGCGATCCACGTGCCGAAGGAGACGCCGGCAATCCAGCAGCTCTTGGCGTCGGGCTTGACGATCTGCAGCCAGTCGAGCGCGGATGCCGCGTCCGACAGCTCGCCGGGGCCGCCATCCCAGATGCCCTGGCTGCGGCCGACGCCGCGGAAGTTGAAGCGCAGCACCGAGAAGCCGCGTTCCGCGAACGTGTGATAGAGCGTGTAGACGACCTGATTGTTCATGGTCCCGCCGAACTGCGGGTGCGGATGCAGGATGAGGGCGATGGGGCCGTCGCCCGCGTTATCGTGGTGATAGCGGGCCTCGATGCGGCCCGCGGGCCCATTAATGATCAGCTCGGGCATCGATTTTTCCAGCTCTTTTTGGGGTTATGGCTCGGTCCGTAGGCGGATCGTCGGGACCGTTAATTCGGCCGCTCCGAAACCTTGACTTGTGGTCTCGGAATTTTCATATTCAACATACAAGTTTAGAACTGTTCGAAAGAGCGGGGTCTGCGGCAGCCCGGCTTTTCAACGGTCGCGCTTCTTAGCACAGGCCCGGGTGGCGATTGCAAGCGAAAGCGCCGGAAAGCCCGTGCGGACGGCCTCGATGGCAGGAGGATGTGGCGTCGTGGAGTTGAATACCAAGGCTCGTTACGCCGTGATGGCTATGGCCGACCTCGCCAAATGCGGGGCGCCTCAGGGCGGGGCAGTGCCCATTCCGGCCATTGCCGAGCGGCAGAACCTCTCGGTCGCCTATCTGGAGCAGATCTTTCTGCGCCTGCGGCGCGCGGGCCTCGTCGAAAGCGCGCGCGGCCGAACCGGCGGCTACGTGCTCGCTCGTCGCGCCCAGGAAATCTCGATCGCCGAGATCATGGAGGCCGTGCACGAGGAGACGCGCATGACGCGCTGCGCCGAAGGCGAGGCCGGCTGCCTCGGCGAGCAGCGCTGCCTGACGCACGAACTGTGGCACGCGCTCGGCGGCCACATCGCAGCCTTCCTCGCCAACGTGACGCTGCAGGAGGTGCTCGACGGGATTCCGGCCGACAAGCTCGCAGTGCAGGCGCCTGAGAAAGAGTGGGCGGTCGGATGACTCCTTCGCGCACATACCTCGACTACAACGCGTCGGCACCGCTGCGCGCGGAGGCGCGCGCCGCGATGGTTGCGGCAATGGATACTTGCGGAAACCCTTCGTCGGTGCACGCCGAGGGGCGTGCCGTTCGCGCGATTGTGGAGCGGGCACGCGAAGAGGTCGCGCAACTTGTGAATGCTAAGCCCAGCGAGGTCGTATTCACCAGCGGCGCGACGGAAGCCAACAACTGGGTGATGGCTGCGGGCTGGGGCGAGATCTGCGTCTCGGCAATCGAGCACGACTCGGTGCTGGTGCCTGCGCGGGCGTCCGACGCACGGCTCGCGTCGCTGCCGGTATCGAGGAGCGGCATAGTCGACGTCGAGGCGGCGATGACGACGCTGGCGCGTGCTCGCGAGCGCTCGGCGCGCGTGCTCGCGAGCCTGATGATGGCCAACAACGAGACCGGCATAATCCAGCCGGTCGCCGAGGTTGCCGCGGAGGCGCGGCGGCTTGGTGCTGTGATGCACGTGGATGCCGTGCAGGCACCTGGTCGCCTCAATATCGATTTTGCGCCGCTCGGTGTCGACGCCATGGTGCTTTCGGCGCATAAGCTCGGCGGCCCGCGCGGCGTGGGCGCGCTCATTGTCCGCGACGGCGTCGCGCTGACGCCCTTCATCAAGGGGGGCGGACAGGAGCGCCGCCGGCGCGGTGGAACAGAGAATGTCACCGGCATCGCCGGCTTCGGCGCCGCCGCGGCGGCCTTGAAGCGCGAAACCCATGCGGTCGCGCGCATCAGCCGTCTGCGCGACATGCTGGAGGATGGTGTCGCGCGCTTGACGCCGGCGGCGGTAATCGTCGGCCGCGAGGCCCCGCGCGTCGGCAACACGGCATGCATCGCGCTGCCGGGCAAGCCGGCCGAGACGCTCGTCATCAAGCTCGATCTCGACGGGATTGCGGTGGGCGCGGGTGCGGCGTGCTTTTCCGGCAAGGTCAAGGCGAGCCACGTGCTCGAAGCCATGGGCTTCGGGCCCGATATCGCGGGCTCGGCGATCCGCGTGAGCCTCGGCCCCGAGACGAACGAAGGCGACGTCGCCGCGTTCCTCGCGGTTTGGGAGAAAGTTGCAGGCCGCGCGGCGCTCGCCGCGTAAGGCCCGAGAATTAGGACGTTGAAAGGGTAGTTATGGCAGCGGTTCAAGAGACGATCGAGCAGGTCCGAAAGATCGACGTCGACCAGTACAAGTACGGCTTCGAGACC
>CAXMLT010000180.1:0-5823 GCA_964194245.1 uncultured Hyphomicrobium sp. | reverse complement strand
GCGTTATGGCGGGGCTGCTGCTCGCCGCAGTCGCGCCGGGCGCGCAGGCCTATTCGGCGCGCGTCAACACCGCGTGTGAAAACGACTACTACCGGTTCTGTTCGGCCTACGCGGTCGGGTCGACGTCGCTCAACGCCTGCATGGAAGCTTCGCGCAACTCGCTGACCAAGCGCTGCATCGACGCGCTCATCGCCGAGGGACTGGTGCCGCGCAAATACCTCACGAAGCGCTGAGCGCAGCGCAATTCCGGATCGCAGATGGCTGTAAACGCAGCGGGCGGGAGCGGCGGCGAACCCTAAGATGCCGCCAGGCTCACCACCCGCACGGACGACAGCCGCACGTCTGGCGCCGTTCCGGACCGCCAGAGATATGTCTTAGGGGTCTGCGATGCAAGACCCTTTTGGCATTGCGCGCGGAGCCGTCTAAGCTCGCCGGAGCGCAGCGAGATGTTTTCCCGACGGAGCACAAGGTTCTTGAGCGCCACCGAGGTTCTTTTTTATCACCTCGAGCAACAGGGTCTCGAAAAGGTTCTGCCGAACCTCGTCGAGAAGACGCTGGAGCGCGGCTGGCGCGCTGTGGTGCAGGCGGGCTCACCCGAGCGTCTTGCGGCGATCGACCTCGCGCTGTGGACGTACAAGGAGGAGAGCTTCCTCGCGCACGGCACGGCGAAGGACGGGCACGCCGCCGAGCAGCCCGTCTATCTCACGACCGGTCCTGAAACTCCCAACGGAGCAGGCGTGCGCTTCCTCGTAGATGGCGCCGAGATGGAGGCCTTCTCGGGATTCGTGCGCATCGTCTGTCTCTTCGACGGCAATGATAGCGACGCGGTCGCCAAGGCGCGCGCACAATGGACGGCGGCGAAGGGTGCCGGCTGCCCCGTCACCTACTGGCAGCAGAGCGCGACGGGGAAGTGGGAGAAGAAGGCTTAGGCGAGCGGCCGCGCGAGTTAGGTATGGCGCCGCGCGCAGCCTTGCAGAGGATTTGGGCAGCACCTATGATCCCGCGAAATTTGGCCGCCCCTCTCAAAGCTTCCTGAAAAATATGCGGATTTTAGGCCTCTATATCCAGCACGATGCATGCGCGGCGATTTTCGATGACTACAGGCTGATTGCAGCGGTCGCGCAGGAGCGGCCGACCCGGCGCAAGGGCGACGGCGGCCGCTTTCCGACGGAAGCCGCGCGCGAATGTCTCGATCAGGCCGGGCTCAAGTTTTCCGATGTCGACGTCGTCTGTCTGCCGCGCACGCGCTACCCGAAAGAGTATTTCACGCTGCGCGCGCACCTGCCGTTCTTGCAGCAGGCGAAGGACGATTCCCTCGAGCTCATACGCGTGATGGTGCGCAACTTCATCAAGGACCCGCTGAAGGCGTTCGATGCGCGCGCTTATCTCGCGCAATATGAGCTCGCTCCCAAGGAGATCTATTTCTACAACCACCATCTGTCGCACGCGCTGGGCGTCCTGTTCCACACGCGCTGGGACGACGCGCTGATCTACACCTCCGACGGCGGCGGCGACCGCACGTTCTACAGCGCGCGGCTGCTGAAGGACGGCAAGCTCACGGAGCTGTTCGGCGGAGAAGCGGATTCGCGCGCCTACTCGCGGCCGCAGAACCGCGGCGACAGCATGGGCCACCTCTACTATCACGTGACGGAGGCGCTGGGCTTCCGCCCGCTGCGCCACGAGGGCAAGGTGCTGGGGCTCGCCGCTTTCGGCAAGCCCATCTACGCCCCGCGCCTGCGCAAGTTCTACGAGCTGCTCGACGATGGCGAGATCCGCGCCGTAGTGCACGCGCGCGAGATCGTGCGCACAGTCGAGGAGATCGCGGCAAGCGGCAAGCGCGAGGACGTCGCCGCATCCGTGCAGGACGTGCTGGAGGAGCTGACGCTCGCCTCGCTCGACCGCATGATGAAGCGCAACCCCGCGCGCAACCTGGCGCTGTGCGGCGGTGTATTCGCCAATGTGAAGCTGACGCAGCACGTCGCCGAGCGCTTCTCGTTCGACGAGATCTTCGTCTATCCGGCCATGTCGGACCAGGGCGAGGCGGCGGGCGGCGCACTCGAGTATCTGCTCGAGCGCGACGGGCTCAAGACCTGGCTCGACAACCGCTCGGTGCTGCCCGACGTCTATCTCGGGCGCGACTACACGGCCGGCGCCGACGACGTGTTCCGCGCGGCCGGCTCGGAAGTCGTGCTGACGACGCCGAACGGGGCGCCGGAGCTAGCGCAGCGCTGTGCCGAGCTGATCGTCGAAGGCAAGGTCGTCGGCACGTATCTGGGCCGCGGCGAGTACGGTCCGCGCGCGCTGGGCGCGCGCAGCATCATGGCCGCCGCCGTCGACCGCAAGATCAACGACTGGCTCAACCAGCGACTTGAGCGCACCGAGTTCATGCCGTTCGCGCCGGTGGTGCGAAGCGAGCGCTGCAGCGATCTCTTCGACCTGCCGCAGAGCCTCATGTACACGGCGCAGTTCATGACCGTGACCTGCAACGTGAAGCCGGAGTGGAAGGACAAGATCCCGGCGGTCGTGCACGTCGACGGCACGGCGCGCCCGCAGGTGGTCAGCCGCGAGACGAACCCACTCTACTACGACATCATCGAGCAGTACGAGCGCATGACCGGCATCCCCGCACTGATCAACACCTCCTTCAACGTGCACGAGGAGCCGATCATCAATCGACCGCACGATGCCTTGAAGGCGCTGCAGATGGGACGTGTCGATTTCGTCGTCACGCAGCGGACATTGTGGAAGCACCGCTAGCGCGCCTGCCTTGACACCACAGCGCCCGGGGCTCTGATGCGTGTGCCATGAACTATCGCCACGTCTATCACGCCGGCAATTTCGCGGACGTGCTGAAGCACGCGGTCCTCGCGCTCGTTATCGAGCATCTCAAGACGAAACCGGCGCCGTTTCGCGCCATCGACACCCACGCCGGCATCGGGCTCTACGATCTAGGCTCGGAAGCCGCGCGCAAGACGGGCGAATCGCGGGCGGGCATCGGACGCGTCATCGATGCCGAGCTGCCGGCTGACGTTGCCGCGATCCTCGCGCCCTACCTGGCGGCGGTGCGCGAGGTGAACGGGCCCGGGCCGCTCACGCGCTATCCCGGCAGTCCGCTGATTGCGCGCCGGTTGATGCGTGCGAGCGATCACCTCGTCGTCAACGAGCTGCACCCCGAGGACCACGCGGAGCTGGCGAAGCTCTTTGCGCGCGACGCGGAGACCAAGGTGCTCTCGCTCGATGGCTGGACGGCGCTCAAGTCGCTGCTACCGCCGAAGGAGCGCCGCGGTGTCGTGCTCGTCGACCCGGCCTTTGAGGAGCAGGGTGAGCTCGACCGCCTGGTCGAGGGGCTGGGAGAGGCCGTGCGTCGTTTCGCGACCGGCACGTTTCTGCTCTGGTATCCGATCAAGGACGTGCAGGCGGTCACCGCTTTTCGCCGGAAGATCGCCGCGCTCGAGCTTTCCAAAGCGCTCGCGGTCGAGCTGATGGTCCGCGGCGGCGATGACGCTCTGCGCCTCAACGGTGCCGGGCTCATTTTGGTAAACGCGCCCTACACGCTCGAAGCCAAGCTCAAGGTGCTGCTGCCGGTTCTCGTGCGCCTGCTGGCACAGGGAGAAGGCGCACGCTTTCTGCTGCACGAGCTCGGCTCGGATGCGGCTCCGTTGCGCAAGCATCCCGTGTGACCTCTTGCGCCAATTGCGCCTTTCCCGGATAATTTGTCGCGCTCGGGCAGTTGATCGATCCCGGCGGAGACTTTGCGTTGTTTGAGATTTTTGCGCGCATGCCGTGCTCTCGCGCCTTAGCCACCTCCCGAATTGCGAAGACTCCCGAGTCTGCCGCGCCGGCTCTTGCGAGCCCGTTCCTCCCCCCGCCGACCGATGTTAGGAGACCTCCGCGATGCGCCAGATTGGCACCGTGAAATTTTACAATGCCCAGAAGGGGTTCGGTTTCATCAAGCCTGACGACGGCGGCAAGGACGTGTTCGTGCACGTGACGGCCGTCGAGCGCGCCGGCATCGGCAATCTCGACGAGGGGATGCGCATTTCCTTCGAGACCGAGCCCGACAAGCGTGGCAAAGGCCCTAAGGCCATAAACCTGCAAGGCTCGGCCTGATCGGGTCCGACCGCAGGCAGTTCCGGCGATAGTCTCGCCCTTCGCATTTTGCGCGGGCCGTCACTTAGCGGCCACGATCCCCCGCCTTTTTTCGTGTTTTACCCGCTCCCCGATGGGCAACGGCATCCGCCTGCGGCAAGCTCGGTTCCACCGAAAGCGTCTTGGTACGGAGGATGCCCCAATGACCAAACTTCAGCACGCGGCGATCGCGGTTGCGGCACTCGCCGCATTCTCACTTGGCGCCGGTGCGCCCGCACAGGCCGGGTCCTGCTTCAAGAAAACGGCCTCGGGTACGAACACCACAATCTCGGGCGCGAAGTCCCAGGTCTACGAGGCGATCCTGCAGTCGTTCGATTGGGGCATTTGGGCGAGCTGGATGGCAAGTGGAGCCACACCGGGCTACCGGGTCAGCTCACCGTCCTACTCGTGCAAGCCGGGCGGTCTCGGATACAACTGTGTCGGCACCTCCACGATCTGCAAGAGCTGACGCTGACATAGATCAGGCTGCCGCGGGCGCCGGCCGGTTAATGTCTCACTAAGCAGTGTATGGGAATGATACTGCCGACTGCTCGGTTGCGCCCGTTTGGCGGAGCTGAACAGCGGCCAAGCGTGTTCTCGAGCCGGTTCTCGGGGCGTGTTCGGTGGGTGACAGAGGGCCGCAAAACGCGTGGCAGAACACGGTTTTGCCGGTTTGGGGGGCGAATTTGGGTATTCTCCGCCCCAGATACAGCGATGTGGACCGGGAGCGGACCGAAGGAACAAGGGGCTGTTGGATCATGAGCCGCACACTCGCTTACGCCCTTCTCTTGAGCGCGGCCGGGCTACTCGTCTTCGTCACGGCAGATGTCGCCGGGATGAACACGATCGCCGGCGCGCGGGCCGATGACGGCGACCAGCCGAAGCCCCCACGCAAGGCCAAGCGGCGCACGCAGGCGCAGGGCTACACCCTGAGCCCCAGCAACGACAATTCGCCCGCGGCGATCGCCCGCTACTTCCAGCTCTACGGCGGCTACATCGACCCGTACATCAACAAGCAGTCGCCGGGCGGGCCCTTCGACAGCGGATTTTTCTTCGATTCCGGCATCAACCGGAACGGCGGCGATTCACCCTACATGAACTGAGGGGCCCAACTGCCCGGGTTTCGCTGCTTTTTGCTGCACACAAATGGTGGGACCGGACCTATGCAGGGCACGGACTCATCGCTATAGCTTCAGCGATCACGGGTGTTTAGTCCGTGCCGACAGGGGGCTTTTTGATGCGCACGCTCACTCTTGCTGTTGCTGTGCTCTCAGGCGTCGCCGTATGCGCCGCGCCTGCAGATGCCTCGTGCAAGCGATTCGGCTTCACGGTGAACGACTATGGCAAGGACGGCCCCACCAAGGACGCCAAAGAGCTGCTCGACAAGCACATCGCCGAGTGGGCGGCCCAGAACAAGATCAAGGACTACAAGACCGGCTCCAAGACGGTGAACTGCGAGCTGTTCCTCAACTTCGTGGTCTTCGACGAGCACACCTGCACCGCCTCCGCCAACGTCTGCTGGAACGACGGCAAGGGCGGCTCGGTCCCAGAGACCGCTGCCGCAACGCCCGAGGACGGGGAGGCTGGCGTTCCGCCCACGCCGATCCGCAAAGCGGCTGCCCAGGGTCACGACAAGAAGACCGCGAAGGCGGATGCCAAGACCGCCACGCCGCCTGCCGCAGCCGACGCTGCGCC
>CAXMLT010000179.1:0-3214 GCA_964194245.1 uncultured Hyphomicrobium sp. | reverse complement strand
GCCGCGTTGGAGCCGTAAGCCGAAGGCCCAAGAGATGGCCGCATTGATCACGAGCAGGCTCGCCGCCAGCACGAGATCGAGCGGGGTGAGCGCGATGGTGTTTGCGGCGGCGTTCATGGTGCAGCCACGACGGTGGGGCTCGCGCTCGCGGCTGTCGGCTTCGACAGCAGCAGCCGTGCGTGAGCGAGCCGTTCGATCTGGCCGCGATCGTGGCTCACGAGGACGGCGCTGCGCCCCGACGGCATCTGGTACTTGATCAATTCCTCGACCAGCGCCGCCGATTGAGGATCGAGCGCGCCGGTCGGCTCGTCCAGCAGCAGCAGCGGCGGCTCGTCGGTGAGCGCCCGGGCGAGTGCCAGTCGCTGGCGCTCGCCGGTGGAGAGCGCCGAGACCGCGCGGTCAAGCACCTGTGGCTCAAGCCCGAGAGAATGCAGGAGACGGTCGACGCGGCTCGGCGGCGCGTTCGCGAACGCCGCGCGCGGCGTGTCCGTCCACCACGCGGGCTCGGCTGCGCAGTAGCGCACGTGGCGACGCCACTCGTAGCCCGGCATCTCGTTGCGCTCCGCGCCGTTGAGGAATACCTGCCCGGGCGCGGGATCGAGGTCGGCGATGGCGCGCAGGAGCAACGTCTTGCCGGCGCCCGAAGGTCCCTCGATGGCGAGACACTCGCCGGCGGCCACCTCGAAGGTGAGGGGCGGCAGCGTGCCCGCCCGCAGATGCTCGACGCGCAGCACGAGTTCGGAGCTCTTCTTGTTGTTGGCTGGCACGAGCCTTAGCAGCAGGGCGGCGGCCGGCGCCAGCCCGGTCACGCTACTTGGCAGTGCGGAAACGGTGTTTGCGGCGCCGCTACTTCGCGCCTTGCGGCTTTGCCGACAGGAGCACGTCGGCCCCGTCGGGCAATACCTCGAGCCGCATGCCGGCCGTGCCGGCGAGGCGCCACGTGTAGTAGGCCTGGATGGTCATGGCATCGAGCGCGGGCAGGCGATCGCCCGTGATGAACTCGCCCAGGTACTGCGGCGGGCGCGCATTGGGGCCGCGGCAGCGGATGAGGAAGCTCGGGTCCTCGAGCGATCCGCCCATCTGGACCTCGATCTCGCCGCCGCGCGGCAGCGCGGTGACGGCGCTGGCGACGAGGTTCAGCAGGAGCTTCACCTTGTCCTTGCCCATATGGCCGGGGACGGTGCGCCACGTGAGGTTGTGTTTGCCCTTGCCGATGAAGCCGCGCGAGATCTGCTCGGCGGTGCCGAGATCGATCATGGCGCCGGCCGATCCGGCCGCGCCGAAGGCAAAACGCGCAAACTGCAGCCGGGCCGAGGCCTGTTCGGTCACGTTGCGGATGACGTCGAGCGCGTAGTTCTTGGCCTCCTCGTCGTCGTCCTCGTCGAGGATCTCGAGCCCGTTGTAGATGGCCCCCACCGGCCCAATCACGTCGTGACAGATTTTGCTGGAGATAAGTGCCGCTAGTTCGAGATCGGACGGAGTGGCGCGTTGGCCCATCGATGTTCCCTCGTCTATCGCAGGTCCAAACGGAGACAACGGCTCGGGCGCACTCACTACCCGAGAGAACGGGGCCGCTTGCGAAGACCTCTCGCCATCTGATACACGCGCCGCACCAGGGATGCAAAGGCCGGGCGCAGGTTCGCGCCGAGAGCCTTGTTTTATTTGATTAGCCGCGCCCGCAGCCGCTGTTGCGCGGCAACTTTGGCGCCCGCATTGGCGTGCTTGTCGCGAATCAGGAGATTAGCTCGGCGCATGAGGCAAGAGGACTACCGGCTTCTCCTCGATGCGCTGCTCCCCTCGGTGCTGGCCGCCGGCCGGATCGAGATGGCGCATTTCAAGGCAGGCGTGACCGTCGAGACCAAGGCCGATACCACGCCCGTCACTGTCGCCGACCACGAGGCCGAGGAGGTGCTGCTCGCGGGGCTCCGCGCCGCCGCTCCGGGTGTCCCGGTGATCGCGGAGGAGGAGGTGGCGGCTGGGCGCACGCCCACGATCGGCGGCCGCTTCTTTCTCGTCGATCCGCTCGACGGCACGCGCGCCTTCATCCGCAATAGCCCCGAATTCACGGTCAACATCGGCTTGATCGAGGACGGGGCGCCTGTCTTCGGGATCATCTATGCGCCGGCGCTTGCGCTGCTCTATGCAACGCTCGATCGAGAGCACGCGGTCGAAGCCAAGATCGCTCCCAGCGACGCGGCGACGCTCGACGGCCTCGAGTTGAAGCCGTTGCACGGGCGCGAGCCCGACCTCAACGCGCTCGTCGCCTTCGCCAGCCGCTCGCATGCCGCGGAGAGCACGGATGCGTTCCTAAAGCACTTCGCGATTGCGGAAAGACGCAAGGCGAGCTCGTCCCTGAAGTTCTGCTTGATCGCGCGCGGCGAGGCCGACCTCTATGCCCGGCTCGGTGAGACGAGCGAGTGGGACACTGCCGCCGGACACGCGATCCTCAATGCCGCCGGTGGCACCGTCACGACGCTCGACGGCAAGCCGCTCTCTTACGGAAAGAGTGAGGCGCGCTTCGCCAATCCGAAATTTGTGGCCTGGGGTCGCGCGCCGTTGCCGGCAAGTGTGTAAGCCTCTGCAAAGCCGCCGTATTCGGGCCACGCCAGATCGCGGATCGGCCACACTTTCGTAATACTTTGCGACGAAGGATCATAAAATTGCAGGCATCTCGCAGATTGGCTGCGAGCGTCTCTGCAACACAATGGATCGCGCCATGCCGCACCCCATCTGGGTACGCCGGTCTGCCATCGTGTTCTCGGCCGCCTCCGCGCTCATCGTTGCCACCCTTCCATTTCCCAACGGCGTGCGTGCGGCGGACGATGCCTATCAACCCCCGAACAGCGGCTATGGCGGCTACACGCCACCGCGCGGGGACGCCTACGATCCCAATGCGGCGCCGCAAGACGCTGCGCCGCCCTACCGTCCGGGCGGAGCCTATGGCCAGGATGGCAACGACCGCCGCTACGACGGGCCCGATACGGCGGCCCGCCGCCCGAACGATGGGGGTCCCGGCTACGGCGAGCCCTATCACCCGCCCGGCGAGTACGACCGCGCGCCGCCGCCCGACGGCGGTCCGCCCCATGAGGGCTATTCGCAGAACGAGATCATCGGCGCGGGCCATCGCTTCTTCGGCGCGGTCAGCGAGGGACTCGCGAACGTCGTCGAGTACGCCTTCCAAAAGCAGGGGCGCCCCAACGGCTACATCCTGGGC
>CAXMLT010000178.1:0-6315 GCA_964194245.1 uncultured Hyphomicrobium sp. | reverse complement strand
CGGGCAAGCGCTACTACGGCGGCTGCCAGTACGTCGACATCGTCGAGCAGCTCGCAATCGACCGCGCCAAGAAGTTGTTCGGCTGCGGCTTCGCCAACGTGCAACCGCACTCGGGCAGCCAGGCAAACCAGGGCGTGTTCAACGCTCTTGCCACGCCGGGCGACACCATCCTGGGATTGAGCCTTGCGGCCGGCGGCCACTTGACCCACGGTGCGCCTGTCAACCAGTCGGGCAAGTGGTTCAAGGCCGTGTCCTATATGGTGAAGCCCGACACGCACCGCATCAACATGGACGAGGTCTACAAGCTCGCGCTCGAGCACCGGCCGCGCATCATCATCGCCGGTGGCTCCGCTTACCCGCGCCACATCGAGTTCGCCGACTTCCGCGCCATCGCCAACGAGGTCGGCGCAATCCTGATGGTGGACATGGCGCACTTCGCCGGCCTCGTCGCCGGCGGCGCGCATCCGAGCCCGTTCCCGCACGCGCACGTCGTGACGACGACGACGCACAAGACGCTGCGCGGACCCCGCGGCGGCATGATCCTGACGAACGAAGAGGACATCGCCAAGAAGGTCAACGCGGCGATCTTCCCCGGCATCCAGGGCGGCCCGCTGATGCACATCATCGCCGCGAAGGCCGTCGCCTTCGGCGAGGCGCTGCGGCCCGATTTCAAGGTCTACGCCAAGAACGTGATCGAGAACGCCAAGGCGATGGGCGAGGTGTTGGTAAACTCCGGCTTCGCGCTGGTCTCCGGCGGCACCGACACGCACCTGATCCTGCTCGACCTACGCCCCAAGAAGCTCACCGGCAATATCTCGGAGAAGGCGCTGGGGCGCGCCAACATCACGACGAACAAGAACGGCGTGCCCTTCGATCCGGAGAAGCCGATGGTCACCTCGGGCATCCGCCTCGGCGCGCCCGCCGGCACCACGCGCGGCTTCGGCGTCGCCGAGTTCCAGGAGGTCGGCCGCATGATCGCGGAGGTGCTGGACGGGCTCGCCAAGAACGGCGAGGCCGGCAACGGCGCGGTGGAGCAAAAGGTCAAGGCGCAGGCAATCCAGCTCTGCAAGCGCTTCCCGATCTACACCTGATTTCGCACAAGCCAATTCGGGGTGTCCGCAGGTGTCCATTGGATATCCGCGGGCACCTCGTTGCGTCTCTGACGCCCCAACGGCTAATACTCATGGCGTGGCGCCATCCCTTGAGCGTCGGCGCGGCGGCCCGAACGGAGGCACTTCATGCGTTGCCCCTACTGTGCGGGCGGAAACACGCAAGTGAAGGATAGTCGCCCCACCGAGGAGAACGCGGCCATCCGTCGGCGGCGTATCTGCCCCGATTGCGGCGGCCGCTTCACGACCTTCGAGCGTGTGCAGTTGCGCGAGCTGACCGTCGTCAAGCGCTCGGGCCGCAAGGTACCCTTCGATCGCGACAAGCTCGTGCGCTCCGTCGACGTGGCGCTGCGCAAGCGCCCGATCGACGCCGAGCGGATCGAGCGCATGGTCTCCGGCCTCGTGCGTCAGCTCGAAAGCTCCGGCGAGACCGAGGTCGCGACCTCCACCATCGGCGGCCTCGTCATGGAGGCGCTGCGCGGTCTCGACCCCGTCGCCTACGTGCGCTTCGCTTCGGTCTATCGCGACTTCAGGGAGGCCGCGGATTTCCAGGAGGTGCTGAGCGAGATCGCCGGCGAGCCGGTGCCGACGCACGCCCCGTCCGGCATCGACCGCATCGCGTTCGACAGCCCGGTCGTCGAGACGGCGCCGCTCAAGAAGCACTGACCTCTCATGGCTCCTGCGGCCGGTGCCGGGTTTGATGCTCACATGATGGCGATTGCCCTGCGGCTCGCGCAGCGCGGGCTGGGCGCCACGGCGCCAAATCCGTCCGTCGGCGCCGTCATCGTGGATGAGGCGACCGGGGAGGTGATCGCGCGCGGCGTCACCGCCCGCGGCGGCCGTCCGCACGCGGAGACGGAAGCCCTGAGCCGCGCGGGGGCGCAGGCGCGCGGGGCGACCCTATACGTGACGCTGGAGCCCTGCTCGCATCACGGCGCCACGCCGCCGTGCGCCGACGCCATCATCGCAGCCGGCATCGGCCGCGTAGTCTGCGCCATCGAAGATCCCGACCCGCGCGTTGCCGGCCGCGGGCTATCGCGGCTGCGAGCCGCGGGCATCGCGGTGGAACGTGGGCCGATGGCGCGCGAGGCGCACTGGATGGCTGCCGGCCACATCCTGCGCGTCACCGAGCGCCGTCCACTTGTACAAGTGAAGCTCGCGCTCGACGCTAAGGGAGAGGTGCCGCGCGGGCGCGGCGGTCAGCCGGTATGGGCGACGAGTGCGGAAGCGCGCGCGCAAGGACACCTCCTGCGCGCCCGTGCCGATGCAATCCTCGTCGGGCGCCAGACCGTCATCGATGACGATCCACTGCTGACTTGCCGGTTGCCCGGTCTCGAGGACCGGTCGCCCGTGCGCATCGTGATTGGACGCAATCTCGATGGGCTGTCGCAAAGCCGCCTTGCGCGCAGCACACGAGAGCATCCGCTTTGGGTCTTCTGCGGGCCGCGTACGGACGCAGCGGCGCTCGAAGCCGCCGGCGCCCGTGTCTTTCGCGTCCCCGAGATCGGCGGCGAGCTGTGGCTCCCCTCGGTGATGGAGACGCTCGTCGCCAACGGCATCACGCGCCTCCTGGTCGAGGGCGGCGCCTACACGTGGCGCGCGTTCTCGCAGGCGGGGCTCGTCGACGAGGCCGTGCTGTTCCATGCGCGCGCCGCGGGCGCGCCGCCGCTCAACCTGGAGCAGGGGTTAGCGGCCCTTTCACGCTACGTCGCAACGGAAAGCTTGGAGCATTTCGAGCAACGTAACGTCGGCGGCGACGATAGGATGATGTTCCGGCGGCACTGGCGCAGCCTCGGCCGGCGCGCGCAACAACCCTAGAGGCAGCGAGGAAAGCTCATGTTCACC
Source organism: uncultured Hyphomicrobium sp. (assembly GCA_964194245.1). GTDB lineage: Bacteria > Pseudomonadota > Alphaproteobacteria > Rhizobiales > Hyphomicrobiaceae > Hyphomicrobium_A. Next base: position 3,361 of record CAXMLT010000178.1, on the reverse strand, counting down.
GGCATCGTCTCCGACATCGGCGAGGTCGTGGCGCGCGAGGACGGTCAATTCTCGATCCGGACGAGCTACGCTGCTGCGACGCTCGAGGTCGGCGGCTCCATGGCGTGCGACGGATGTTGCCTGACGCTGACCTCGGTGCGAGCCGACGGCAGGGGAGCCATGTTCACTGTCGACACCTCCAACGAGACGCGGGCCAAGACGACGCTTGCCGACTGGAGCCCCGGGCGCCGCATCAACCTGGAGCGCCCGCGGCAGGCGGCAGCCGAGCTCGGCGGCCACGTGGTGACGGGCCACGTCGACGGGCTCGCCCGCATCCTTGACGTCCGCGCCGATGGCGAAAGCCGCCGCTTCTCCTTCGAGGTGCCCGATCACCTCGCCCCCTATATCGCCCCAAAGGGGTCGATTGCACTTGACGGAGTGTCGTTAACGGTCAACGAGGTGAGCGACAACCGTTTCGGCGTGAACATAATTCCTCACACCTTGACGGTGACGACGTGGGGGGCCAAAACCCCCGGACAATCGGTCAACCTCGAGGTCGACCTGTTCGCGCGCTATGTCGCGCGGCTCTTGGAGTTCCGCCCGTGACGCATGAAGCCGGTGCGATCGCAGTGTCGCAAGGCCGCGGCTGCCTGTCCGCCATCCCCGAGATCCTCGAGGATATGCGCAACGGGCGTATGGTCGTGCTCGTCGACGCGGAGGAGCGCGAGAACGAGGGCGATCTCGTCATCCCCGCGCAGATGGCGACGCCCGACGCGATCAATTTCATGGCGCGGTTCGGCCGCGGCCTCGTCTGCCTGTCGCTTACCCAGCAGCGCGCGCACGAGCTGGGGCTCGAAGCGATGGTGCGCCGGAACGACTCGCGCAACCGTACCGCCTTCACCCAGTCGATCGAGGCGCGCGAAGGCATATCGACCGGCATCTCCGCGCACGACCGCGCGCGCACCATCGCCACCGCCATCGACGCGACCAAGGGCGCCGCCGACATCGTCTCCCCCGGCCACGTCTTCCCGCTCATCGCGCGCGAGGGCGGCGTGTTGATCCGCGCCGGGCATACGGAAGCCTCCGTCGATCTGGCGCGCCTTGCTGGGCTCTATCCCGCCGCCGTCATCTGCGAGGTCATGAACGACGATGGCACCATGGCACGCATGCCGGACCTCGTCGCCTTCGCACAGCGCCACGGCCTCAAGATCGGTGCCATCGAGGACCTGATCGCCTACCGCCTGAAGAACGACCACCTAGTGCGCGCGGTTGCCCGCACGCGCGTCAATACGGCTGCGGCAGGCGCCTTCGATCTCCACGTCTATGAGGCGACCGTCGAGCCGGGCGAGCACCTGGCGCTCGTCAAGGGCGACCTGTCCGCACCAGGCCCCGTTCTCGTGCGCGTGCACGCCGTTAACGCGCTCGCGGACCAGCTCGGCATTCGCGAGGCGGGCGAAGGCAGCCGCCTGATCGATGCTTCACTGCGCACAATCGAGCGCGAAGGCCGCGGCGTCGTCGTGCTGATCCGCGACCTGCGGCCGAAGTCCGTGTCCGAGTGGATCGAGCGGCGCTCACGCGACCCCAAGACGTCCGATGGCGCGCGCGAGCGCCGTCAGGTGGAGATCGGCCTCGGCTCCCAGATCCTTACCGACCTCGGCGTGCGCGACATGGTGCTGCTGACCAACTCGCCCGCGCACGTCTACGTAGGTCTCGAAGGCTTCGGCCTGCGCGTCGTCGGCACGCGACGGATCGAGTGAGCGCCATGGCCCTCAAGACCAAGCCTCCGGCGCAGAGCGCAGCAAAGACATACCGTCGCGCCCCGCAGGCGCGCGTCCTCATCATCGAGGGGCGCTTCTACGACGCCATCTCGGACGAACTCGCGAACGGCGCCATCACCGCACTCGAGGCACAAGGCGTGGGCTACGACCGAATCACGGTGCCGGGCGCGCTCGAGATCCCGCAGGTGCTGGCGCAGGCGGCGTCCGCGGGACTCATCCCGCGCAGCGCCGCGAGCGGCCGCTGGGACGGCGCGGTGGCGCTCGGCTGCGTGATCCGGGGCGAGACCTCGCACTACGACATCGTCTGCAACAACGCCAATCACTGGCTGATGGAGGTCGCGATCCGCCACAGCATTCCGCTCGGCAATGGCATCCTCACCGTCGACACAGAGGCGCAAGCCATGGCGCGGGCGCAAGGCGGCGCCGACGGTAAGGGCGGAGACGCGGCGCGCGCGTGCCTGAGTGTCATCGAGCTCGTGCATACGTTCGAGAGGCAGGAAGTATGAGCGGAAGCGAGCACCCCCAGGCCGCGGCAACGGCGCTGCAGCCACGCACCGCGGCGCGCGTCGCGGCCGTGCAGGCACTCTACCAGATGGACATGGCCGGCACCGACCTCAACGCGGTGATCGACGAGTTCGTACGCCTCCGCTTCCCCAAGCCCCCCGGCGACGAGGTCGCTTCGGGAGCCGACGCCGTGTTCTTCACCGAGCTGCTGCGCGGCGTCGTTCGCCGTCAGCGCGATATCGATCCGCTCGTCGATCAGCAGCTCGCCGAGGGCTGGCGGCTCATCCGCATTGACGCCATCGTGCGCGCGATCCTGCGCGCCGGTGTGTTCGAGCTGATGGAGCGCCCCGACGTTCCCGCCCGCGTCGTCATCAACGAGTACATCAACGTGGCGCACTCGTTCTTCTCGGACGAGGAGCCGAAAGTCGTGAACGGCGTGCTGGACAAGCTGGCGCGGCGGTTGCGCGCAAGTGAGTTCAACGGCCATGACGACCGCAAAGCCCGCTGATCTGCAGAGCGAAGAAGCGATCATCGCCGAGTTCTGGGCCCCACTGGCGGCGGGCTTTGCTGGCGCGTTTGGCCTGAAGGACGACTGCGCGGCGATCACGCCGGAGCCCGGACACGATCTCGTCGTGACGACGGATGGCCTGATCGCGGGCGTGCATTTCATCCCGGGGGAGGATCCCGGCGCCATCGCGTGGAAGGCGCTCGCGGTCAACGTCTCCGACCTCGTAGCCAAAGGTGCAACCCCGCTCGCCTACGTCCTATCGCTCGCGCTTCCCGGCGCAACCGAACGTGCCTGGCTCGGAGCCTTTGCGGGCGGCCTGCAGCGCGCGCAAGCAGCGTTCGGTTGCTCGCTCATCGGCGGCGACACCGACCGCACGCTGGGCCCCCTCAGCGTCTCGATCACCGCCTTCGGGACCGTCCCCAATGGCCGCATGGTGCGCCGTTCGACCGCGGCGGTCGGCGACGCCGTCTACGTCTCCGGCACCATCGGCGATGCCACCCTGGGCCTAGCGCTCGTGCGCAACCCAGCGCTTGCGCACCGCTGCGGGCTCGACGCGGCCGCGCAGGCCTATCTCGATGCCAGGTTTCGGCTG
>CAXMLT010000177.1:0-1959 GCA_964194245.1 uncultured Hyphomicrobium sp. | reverse complement strand
GTATAAGAGACGGGCAGAGATCGGCGCCGGTGTCCCGGCAGCCCGGGGTGCTGCGTTACACCCCCGCCATGAACACGGCCGCCGAGGATACCATCGCCGCGTGGCGCAAAGCGCCGCCGGGCACGGTGCAGCCGATCGATACCAACATGTCGGACGCGAGCTACGCCGTCATCTCCGACACCATGCTCGCCGGTGCCGACGGCCAGGCGTTCGACCGCGCCGACCTCGGCAACGTGCGCTACTCCTGGCCATTCGCCTACGCCCTGCTCGGCGTGCCCACCTGGCTCTGGTACCCCAACCGCGGACGCAAGGAGAAGAGCGAAAAGCGCATGCGCGAAGCGGTTCTGGGGCTGGTGCAGTCGCGGCGCGCCAATCCGGGCCCGCGCGACGACGTGCTCGTGCATCTGTTGCGCGCGAAAGATCCCGAGAGCGGCCAGCCGATGTCGGATACGCAGCTCGTCGACGTGCTGCTGACGCTGCTCGTCGCCGGGCACGAGACGACGGCCAAGGCGCTCGCCTGGACGCTCTACCTCATCGCACGGTCGCCCGAATGGGAGGCCCGCATGCTGGAGGAGGTGCGCAGTGTTGCCGGCGACGGACCGATCCTGGCTGAGCACGTCGATAAGCTCAAGGTCACGACCATGGTGCTGAAGGAGTCGATGCGGCTCTATTCGCCGGTGCCGACGCTCACGCGCATCGCCAAGACGGACATGGACCTCGGCGAGCTTAAAGTGACGGCCGGCAGCATGATCTTCATCCCGATCTACGCCATCCACCGCCACAAGCGGCTGTGGGCCGATCCGGCCCGCTTCGACCCCGAGCGCTTCGCGCCCGGCCGCGACAGCGCCTACTCGCGCTACCAGTATTTCCCGTTCGGCGCCGGCCCGCGCATCTGCGTCGGCGCCTCGTTCGCGATGGTCGAGTCAATCGTCATGCTGGCGGCCTTCGTTCGCGCCGCGCGCTTTGAGGTGCCGGAGGGTTTTCGGCCGCTCCCCGTCTCGCGCGTGACGCTGTGGTCCGATAGCGGCATGCCGCTGAAAGTATGGCCGCGTTAGCCCACGGCGAAAACCCTTGAAAACTGACCTGTTCCCGGTGCCCTAGGGAACAGCACCTAACCTCTCGATCCGGCAATTTGCCCTCACCATCCGGGTCCGAGGGACAAAGCCATGATCGTCTGCCAGTGCAATATCCTGAGCGATAAGGCCATCCGCGGCGCCGCCGCCGAGCACGCCCCGCGTCGCGTCAGCCAGGTTTACGCCTGTCTGGGCTGCAAGGCCGAATGCGGCCGCTGCGCTTCGACCATCGTCTCGATCCTGCGCGAGACGCGCAACGAGACCTGCCAGTCCGCCGAAGCCCTGCTCGCCGCCTGACGAGCGTTAAGCAGCGCTACGCCTCGCGACCGTCCATCGCCTGCTTCAGCACGCGGGCATAGTTCTCGATCGCGATCTTGCGGATGCGGTCGCCGCTCACTCCCCGCTCCTGCCAGAGCAGAACCACCTGCCGTAGATCGGCATAGTTGGCGATCGCCGGATTGATGATGGCGTTGGTGTCGGTTCCAAAGCCGACATGGTCCTCGCCCAGCCAGTCGGCCATCTCGGATAGCCTGGCAGCATAAGCCTCGACCCCGCCGCCCACATCGGACCGCATTGCCCACAGCCCGACGACGCCGCCCTTGTCCGCAATGGCCTTGGCCTGCTCGAGGCTGAGCTGACGCGCCTTCCAGGCCGGCATGGTCCAATCGGGCTGGCCCTTGCGCGTCACCGAGCTGTGCGACCACACCACGGGCTGCGTGGAGACCTCCAGCGCCTGGCTCACCGCATCGGGCGAGCAGTGTGCAAGGTCGATCAGGATGCCGATCCGGTTGCACTCCTGCACGACCTGCTTGCCGAGCTTGGTGAGGCCGTCGTGCTCGGGCTTCTCGGTCTGGAAGTCGCCGAGCGGGTTCTTGATGTAGTGCAC
>CAXMLT010000176.1:0-3579 GCA_964194245.1 uncultured Hyphomicrobium sp. | reverse complement strand
GACGGTGCACTACAACATGGGCGGCATCCCGACCAACTTCCACGGTGAGGTGGTGACGCTCAACAACGGCAATCCCGACCAGGTGGTGCCGGGGCTCATGGCGATCGGCGAGGCGGCCTGCGTCTCGGTGCACGGCGCCAACCGGCTCGGCTCGAACTCCCTCATCGATCTCGTGGTGTTCGGGCGTGCGGCGGCCTTGCGCTGCGCGGCGACGATCGAAGCCGGCGCCATGCCGACGGAGCTACCGAAGGACGCGGCCGAGCAGGCGCTCGCCCGGCTCGACCGCTTCCGTTACGCGAACGGCGGCACGCCGACGGCGGACCTGCGCCTCAATATGCAGAAGACGATGCAGGCGCACTGCGCGGTGTTCCGTGACGGGCCCGTGCTGGAGGAGGGCGTGCGCAAGATCGACGAGATCTGGAAAGGCTCAGACGACATCCGCACCACCGACCGCTCGCTGATCTGGAACTCCGATCTCGTCGAGACGCTGGAGTACGACAACCTCATCGCCCAGGCCGCGGTGACGGTGACGAGCGCGGACAATCGCAAGGAGAGCCGCGGCGCACACGCGCGCGAGGACTTCCCCAACCGCGACGACGCCAACTGGATGAAGCACACGCTGTCGTGGGCCGACTACGGTTCAAAGACCGTGCGCCTCGACTATCGTCCCGTGCACACGCACACGATGACGAACGAGGTCAAGTACATCGAGCCGAAAGCACGCGTGTACTGACGGCGTGATCGCGAAAGCTACATGCGCACAGTTCTGATCACCGGGACCTCGTCGGGCTTCGGGCTGCTCGCCACGGTCGAGCTGGCGCGGCGCGGCTGGCGCGTGTTCGCTACCATCCGCGACCTGGGCCGCAAGGGGCCGCTGCTGGCGGCGCTCGACGCGGCCGGCGTGCGCAACCCGGTCGAGATCAGCCGGCTGGACGTGACCGAGCCGGCTTCCGTGCGGGAAGCCGTCGCGGCGATGCTGCTTGGGACCGGCGGCAGGCTCGACGCGGTCGTGCAGAACGCGGGCGTCGCCGCGGGCGGCGCCTTCGAGGATCTTCCCGACGAAGACGTGCGCCGTGTCCTGGAGACGAACTTCTTCGGCGTCCTCGACTTGACGCGGGCGCTGCTGCCGACCTTCCGCGCGCAGCGGACAGGTCGCATCCTCATCGTGTCGAGCGAGGCGGCCTTCATGGGCCAGCCGGCCAACTCGATCTACTGCGCCTCGAAGTGGGCGATCGAGGGCTGGGCCGAGGCGATCTGCCACGAGCTCGGCCCCTTCGGCATCGAGGTCGTGCTCGTCGAGCCCGGACCTTACGTCACCGGCATCTGGCAGAACTCCCCGCGCATCTCACCCGAGGGCAGCGCCTACCGACCGTGGGTGCAGTATGTGTTCCGTGCCGGCGAGGCGCATCTGCAGAAGCGCGGCGGCGACGCGCAGGTCGTGGCAATGGCAATCGCGGACGTGCTCGAGGCGCAGCGCCCCGCGTTCCGCAATCCCGTCGGCCGGATCGCCCGCATCGCCCATTTCCTGCGCGGCAAGGTGCCGAGCACGCTCCTGCGCAGGATCGTCGGCCGTTATCTCGGTTTCGACCGCGTGCGCCTATAGCGCTTTTCCCTCAATGAGTTGCCCGGCAGTCGCAATCCCCGCCAAATTCCGTGCGAGGATCAACCCGCCTCCAGGGAGTTTTGGGGGGGCTAGTTGCAAGAGTAGGAAACGACCAGATGGACACGAGATCGTTGACGCGGCTCGCCTTCGCGGCGGCCGCATTTTTCATGGCTGCCGTGCCTGCCGCCATGGCGGAGGATGATTGCAAGAGCGCTGTTGTGGCCGAAGGCAAGCCGGCTTCGCTGCGCGACCTCGGCGCCTATCCAAACTCGCTGTTGTCGTGGCGCTCCGCAGTGAAGGAGACGTACGGCTCGGAATATAACTCCTGGCGCTACTCCAAGGACGCCAAGGTGGACTGCGTCCAGAACAACGACAAGCAGTGGGTCTGCAAGCGCACCGCGAAGCCGTGTAAGGACGTTCTGCATAAGTTGTTCGACAGCGCGGCGAAAGCGGCGAAGGGCGACTGCAAGGCCGAGCCGCTCAGCTCCTACGGCGCGGCCAAGAAGGACGACAAGGCCGCCGAGAAGGAATCGATCAGCGGCTGGGAGATCGACACCTCCAAGAAATACGGCAAGGAATGGGCGGTGTGGGATAAAGCCGGCGGCACCGACATCGACTGCCACAAGGTCGGCGACGGCCAGCAGTGCATCGCCGTGGGAACGCCCTGCAAGTAAGCGCGAGCTTCGTCAGGCACAGAAAAGCGGCGGCCGAGAGGATCGGCCGCCGCTTCTTGTGACTAGCAGTCGGATCGTTAAATGATGTCGATCTCGGCCGGCAGGTAAGACGTGACCTCGAGGCCAACTTCCTGCTCACGAACTGCGGGCTTTGTCCAAACCTTCATAGCTTCCTCCTCTGGAGAACAATGGCGGACCAGCGGTCCACCTAATGCCGAATAGCCATCTTAATAGCAGCGCGGTTCGATCAACAGAAATCGCAATCGCGTGATGTTATTATAAGGAAATCTTATCGACCCGATAAGTCTTGGCAGTCTCGTGACGGCCTGCGGGAGCTGCTGTTCTCACCACGTTTGAAGCCCTCACCCGGATCGCAACGCGCGTCTGAGCTCGTGGCGCAATCTCGACACCGAATATCTTGCATTTGAGCTTCGGCCTAGACCGAAGCCTTAGCCTTATTCGCCTAGGGTTGCGCTCACGCACGGGGCCTCGCACCCGGCATGTCCAGCAACGAGCGAACGGGTCCTTTCCATGCACACCTCTACCGCCTCACAGGCGCTTGTCCTCGCCGCGGCCTTGACGGCGCTCGGCTTTTTCGCTGCGGCCGCCGTTGCGGAAAGCACCAATGTCCCGACCAATGCCTACTACGATCGCGCGCTGACCGACGACGAGAAGCAGGCGATCCGGGAGGAGGAGGCCGTCACGCCAAACGACGGCAAGCCGTCGGTCCCGGCTCCGTCGGTGCAAGACATAATCCCCGATGCAGCGTTGCCCGCGCCCGCCGCAAATTCCGATGCCGGGCCGAAGCCGAAGAACGAAGCCGAGGCCATCCTGCAGGACTCCAAGAAATCGGTGCCGGTGACCAAGCAGGACTTCGACAATTGCATGCAGGCCTGGAGCCCGCAGACGCAGATGTCGAAATCCGAATGGGCGGCGAGCTGCCGCACGACGCTCAGCTACTTCCCCGAGAAGGACTGAGCAGGCAGGCCCCGAAAGTGGCGGCGCCGGCTTTAGAGCTGCGCCACCGAAGCTGATCGCGACGCTTTTTGGAGAGATCCCATGACGCGCCCCATGCTGCGCCCCGCGACCCGTCGCGCCGCCGCTTGCCTCACTGCCGGACTGCTGCTGATGATGCCGGCGCTCGCCTGCACCGACGTACGTCTCATCGCGGCCGACGGCACTCCCTTCACGGTGCGCACCATGGAGTTTGCCGCCGATCTCCAGAGCGATGCCGTGATTATGCCGCGCGGGCGCTCATTCACTTCGCCGGGCCCTAAGAGCCCGTCCGGGAACATCTTGAAT
>CAXMLT010000175.1:0-1704 GCA_964194245.1 uncultured Hyphomicrobium sp. | reverse complement strand
TGGTTCTACCGCTTCGCCATCCTCACGCTAGTGTGGGCCGCGGCTCTTACCGCTTACGGCTTCCTCGTTTTCGACATGAACCGCTGAAAACTATGGCCCAATTTGCCGGTCGTGGGTCCGTTTGAATCCACACACACACGAAAACGAAAAGCCCGACCACGGCGGGAGGGCGCGTGATCGGGCAAGGTCATGTGTGCCGCCGCGGGTGGCGGCACCTAGTTAGCTAACAACCGATGTTAATAGTCGTGTGACGAGAGGCAGTCCGGTTGAGCTGGATTAGATCAAGAAGGCAACTAAACGGCGCTCCGGCTGAATGGATAGCGCTTGCTATCGTAGAGTTCGCGGATCTGCGCGCCGTCGTAGCGATCCTCTCCAACGACGAGCGCCGCGCTGGATAGCGAAGCAGGCTTAAGCGTCTCGACCGCGTACTTTATAGCCTCAGCGGAAGTCGCAAACCGTCTGTATGTCATGGAGCCGCCACCTGCCGAGCCGCGCCCTTTGCCAATGAACAACTCGGCTGGCGCAGTGTAGTCAAAATCGGCCACGACAGAATTCCTTTGCGCCGCGATTACCGTGTGCCAGCGCCGCACCCGCATAGCTGCCGGAAACACCCTCGCGCGTTTCGAGGACGGGCCTCACCAAGCCGCAGCGCCGCGTTCTTCTCCTCGATGTTGTGGGCCTCCACCGCCTCAGTGAGCAGCAGGAGAAGCGCTGGAATCGCGAACCGCATGGAGTTGTTCTTACAGACGCGCCGGGACATGGTGTTAATGGTTTCTTATTTCGAGACAGCTTGCGGGGAGCTATCGAACATACGAATTATTGTGTGGCTGATATTCCTACTTCTCGCAGTGACCCAAACGCGCGGCATTCTGTGGTGAGCGACCTTGCCTGAACGTACCGGGCAGCGCTCGCACGCTATGCACAGGTGAGGTGCGAGCACGCGCTGTTCAACCCGGAGGCGTGACCAGCTTCGATCGGTCCTCGCGAGGCGAGCATCCGAATTGCGCCTTGTAGCGTCGGGTGAAGTGGGAAAGGTCAGAGAATCCGAACGAGAAAGCGATGTCGCCGACAGTACGCGATAGATTCGTCGTGCTCATGAGCGCTTGCTGGCATCGAACCAAGCGCCGAAAGGTGATGTATCGCTCGAGCGACGTGCCCTCGTGCGCGAGCAGCGCGTTGGCATAACGCACGCTGATACCGGCGATCGCCGACACGTCTGCCGGTTTGAGCTCGGGATCATGCAAACGCCCCTCGATGATAGACTTGAGGCGCAGAAGCTTCGTGGTGCGCGTCGAGGAGAGCTGAGCGGCACCGCCGACGCCACTCTCGAACGCGAGTGCGACGAGGTCGAGCGCCTGTTGCGCAACCTTGGCACCGATTGAAGCTTCGATCGCGTCGGCGCGCAGCTCGAGCATGGCCATAAATTCCGACGCGAGGGCCGTGAGGGGCTCCGTGCGCGGGAGCAGCGTCGCCGTGTACGACCCGATCTCGCCAAGCCGCGCTTGCAGCTCTGAGCGTGGGATCTTGAAAACGATTGCCTGTGTTTTTGAGGCGATCCCGATCGTAAACGGCCGCCGCGGGTCGAGGATGTAGACATCGCCAGGACGTGCAGCGACATCCCGACCGTCCTGGTGGACAGTCATCCGGCCGCTTGAATGCCGGAACAGATGCACATCGTGGTGCCGTCGCGGAGTTGGTAGGAAT
>CAXMLT010000174.1:0-5703 GCA_964194245.1 uncultured Hyphomicrobium sp. | reverse complement strand
GGCTGAAAGCACCGCACTCGAAATGAGCACATTTGCTGTTTCGTGACGTTTCAGCCAGATTTTGGCACCTGGTATTCAACGACAATAATCGCATACAACTCATTCTCATGCGACCTCATGCTGCTTTCTCGTGGCAACCGGGGATGCGTTGCAATCGTCACGCAGCAGCACCCATTCAGTGCCAACTTGACCCTTGGCCAAATCAGTGCCAAAATGCGCGTACTTTCATGAGGGCTCAGGGACATGGCGATCACGACGAAAAACCGACTGCCGTACGTGCATGAAGCAGTGATGGCCGCGACGGCTGGCACGGACGGTAAGACGAAGGAATACAAGATCGACACGGTGGCGGGACTGACGCTGGTGGTCACAGCGGCGGGCACGGCGACCTATTATTGCCGCTACCAGGTTGTCGAAGGCGGGCGGAAGAGGTTTCGCAGAGAGAAGATTGGGCGCCGCGACCGCGTTAAGTTGAAGGACGCCAGATCGAAAGCACTGGAGTTGATGGGGAGTGTCGCCAAAGGCGAAGATCCCGTGGCTAAAGAGCGTGCGCGCAAAGGCGCCATGTCGCTTCGTCAGCTCTTTGAAGAGCGGCTGGGCACTGACGATAAGACGAGCCCGCGCACACTGGACGATTATCGGCGCGTGCTTGAAAAGCATGTGTTCCCATCGCTGGGTGACCTTGCGGCCAATCAAATCTCTGATGAGCAATTCGCGCGGGTTCTACGGTTCATAGAGAAGGACGCACCCCGGCCCGATGACAAGTCGGAACCCGGACGACCGAAGAAAAGGAAGGGTTCACCCCATGCGGCTCACAAGGCGCAATCTGCTCTGGGCTCTACTTTTCGGTGGGCGAGAAAGAAGGGCTTGGGAGGCATCAAGGTGAACCCAGTCGAGAAGCTTGGTTTCATCGTTGCCTCTAAACCGCGCGAGCGAGTGCTGACCGAGGCTGAGCTGGCGAGGCTATGGGCAACCTTCGACCGAGCCGACTTCAACACCACCGATCAAGTCAAACGTATCCTGAAGCTGGCGGTGCTCGCAGGGCAGCGTAACAGCGAGGTGTGTGGCGCGCGGCAGGCAGAACTACGTGACCTTGATGGCGACAGCCCTCAGTGGCGTATCCCGGCAATCCGCATGAAGCGAAAGACGGGACGGGATCAAGTCATCCCGCTCTCACGCCAAGCTGCTGCGATCTTCCGTGAGGCCATTACGACTGCGGGTGATAGCGAGTTCGTCTTTCCCGGATCAACGCACGGACGGCAACAGAACCGGACACAGCACATTGCTCGCGGTACCGTATCGAATGCAATGTCGCGCGGGATGAAGCTTGCGGGCCTAAAGGACGTGCGCGTGCACGATCAGCGCAAGCAAGTGACGACATGGCTAGCAGAGAACCAATACGCTGGCTCGGCGGTGCTCGACGCGATCCTTCATCATGCGCCACGTGGAGTGACCGACACGCACTACAACTTTGCTGTGTTAGAGAAACCCGTGCGTATCGCTCTTCAGCAATGGGCCGATTATGTGTGGCAGATCACGGGCCAAGGCGCGGGCGAGGGCAACGTGGTAAAAATGCGAGCTTGAAGCGGCTGCCGTGTACATTGAAATTCTCGACCATGAAAATCTCGCCGAACTGAAGCTTGCCTTCGATATAGCTTGCAATGAGCTTCGGCTACGAACGAGCGCCAAAGACGTAGTGCTGCGCGAACACTTGGCAAAAGTGATGCTGGAACTCGTGCAGGCTGGTGAACGCGATCCCATCATGATCCGCATTCAGGCCGTCGAGCAGATGCGGCGTCTGTGAGCGACCACTCAGCTCCGGTTCATGTTTGAGGCGCTATCAAGCCAACTTCAGTGTGGCCATGGCAATTCCCATGAGTACCGAGGTACGTCACGCGTCTGAAACAGCTCTGTACTTCCTACTGTTCGCCGTGCTCGCCCTATGTCTCTTGGGTGTCGGCGCCGCAATCGCACACATGCTGACATAGGAGTATGGCAGCGCGTCTTGAGCCTTGGGCTGAAGATCGCTCGCGACACAAATGGCGCCCTCGGCATTTCGCTTGGGCGGCTTGACGGTGTTAGGCGCAATCCTCGGATAGCGACTGCAATTCGCGTCACTAATGGGGGTCGCGGAAGATCGATGCGCGAGCGGAGCTGTACCCCGGTGGGATCGTGGCCATGCGCGGGCGGTGGCGCTAACCTCCATGGGACTGTAGGCTGCCCACCAAGCACTCAGGGGGTGCCGGTTAAAAACCCGACGGAGGAATAAATGTCTGCAGACCCAAACACACCTGACGCCGAGGAGAGTGGCAGCGGCTGGTTTCCCCTAATCCTTGCCATCGTAATTTCAGTAATTGCCCTGCTCCTCGTCGTCCCTAATACGCGGCGCCACGCATCAAGTATGGATGAGGGTACACCTCCCGCGGCCACGGAAACTGCGCCAGCCGCCGCTCCAACACAATCGACGACAGCACCATAGGTTCGGGGAAGATCGACGCGCGGCCCGAGCTTTATCCTGGCGGGATCGTGGCCATGCGCTAACATTTCCCCGACTATAGGAACCTTGAGGCGACGATCACCATGAGCGCTCGCGTTCTGCTAGCGGCCCTGTTGCTGGCGTGTCGAGTGAGCGGCCCCGTTGGGGCGGAAGAGCCACTATTTACTCGACTCGCCGACCTAGCGGTTTCGAAGGGAGCTAAGGACACTCAAGTGGGTAAGGTATGCGCGGCATTAGGTTTGCCTGGGAAAAAAGACGGCTCGTGCCTCGTCTATCAGACCCTCTACAAAGACGAAAGTGGCCGGCTTCATTCTATTAATGTGCTCAACCGAGCCGGTAGGGCGACACGCTATATATTTTTCTTCCTGCACGACGACTTTATCGGAAAGGCGTGGTTGATTGACGAAGAAGGCCAGTTGGAAAAGGCGGCATCCGGCACGTACAAAAACGAGTGGGCTTGGACCCAAGTCCCCATCAACAAGGCCGCAAAAGAGCGATTTGCCAAGGAAGTCGATTATTGGCGCGCCAAAGAGAACCAGTTGGCGCATGAGCCGGATGGCAAGAATTGACCGCGCGGAGGAATGACAGCGGCGCGGGCGCATCGACGCGCAATCGGGCACTGTCTCCAACCGCCAACATTGACAAAAGAATTGGCGCTTTGGCACGCGCGATCCGCCGCATGTGAGGGTATAGTCGTTCCTGGAAGGCAAGCTGCAGGTAGGGAGTTTGAGCCATGAAACTCTGCATTATGTTTGGGGTCGCGATAGCACTCGCCCTCGTAGCGCCGATGGCGTCAAGCACAGAAGCACTCGCAAAGGGCTCGCGATGCGCTGTGAAGAACATGGACGGCAAGAGGATTACGTGGAGGTGCAAGGCAGGCCAGAAGTGCTGCTTCGACTGGTTGGCCAACAAGGGTGCCTGCGTCGCGGCCTCCGAGATTTGTCTCTGAAGTCGTAGCCTAGACACAAAACGCTAGGCCCCGGACACGGTACGATCCGGGGCCTTTGAACTGGCTGGTTGCAGCAGCGTGCCCCCAGTGGAGGCAGTGTGCGCGCCAATAATTAAGGCGGTGATCACGCAGTCAGCGACTAATAGACCTTGGCAACCGCGTCCAGCGCCAGCTCTTTGAGACGTTCGGGATCGTGCTCGCCATCGCGAACCGCTGTCATGATCCTCAAGGCCATCAGCCCGCGAATTTCGGTCGGATCGAAACTCTCGCTGGCCAGCGCGTACTCTGCATCCTGCCAAGCTGCATTGAAGGCTTGCGTCATGAGGCCCAGCGTTTCGGGGTCGTAGCATTCGGTAGGAAATGGCATGGGACCACCTGGCGCGACCTCGCAACTTGCTAACGATCCAACTATAGGCTTCCGTCGGAAGGATCCGCTGCTCTTCCTCAAGTCAGCTTGGTGTAAGTGTTGAGCGATACTTGAGCAGCTGGCCTTGAAGGCGGCGGTGTCGGGGGAGCAAGTTTAAAATGCGTTGGGCCCGGTGCGGCGGCTCGCTGGCCATTTTAGCATTGAGCTGTTGCGGTTGCTCGATGTCGCCTGTACCCCTGTACCCGCTATCGCCCCCACCAAGATGGGCGTCAGCGCCGACCAATACGGAGGCATGAGCTGTACGGAGTTGCGGACCGAGAGCGAGAAGATACTGGGGGAAGCAGTCCGTCCCGAGGTGTCATCGTCTCAAGAAGATGAGCAGCGCAGGAACAAACTCAGAGCCGAGATGGGCGCGCTCAACCAGGCGTGGACGGCCAACAAGTGCTAGTCGATCGCCATTGCGCCAGCGCCACTAGATTTCCAAGAACGTACCTCGTTCGCGACCGCGCCGTCGATTGTGATAATATCACAACCGCTTGCGTACGGGCGCGCGCAGGACGGTCTGGTTCCGAGAGGAAATTCGGTCCCTAACTCAAGCGTCAAGCGCAACCAAGGCCATCAATCGGAGCCGTTCGGGGTTCCGCTGACCAATCGCGACGGCGGCCGTCACACGCGAGACGACAAGGCTGCGAAGCTGCGACTTGTCTCCGGCCGGAGTAAGTGACAAACGGGCCTGCGCCTCTTCCCATGCCTCGTCGCAAACGCGGCCCATCAAGGCGACCGTTTCGGCATCGAAAGCAAGCGGGGGAAGCTGCATTGCGGTCCTTTGCGGGGGTCAAAGGGCTGGTCTGCCGAGACGCTAGCGCCGGAAGGATTACGCGGGAATGACAATAACCTCATATCGTTATGCATTGGTCGAACAGACCGCGCCCTTAGTCGGACATCTTGTGATAATATCCGCCTTGCAGATACCATCACGGGCGCGGGCGCGGGAATGGTTCAGGTTCGGACTGGGAAATCCAAACTTGGACAAAGCTGTTTCCACTCAGAACTCCGTTTCCCGAGCCGAACTGAGGAGCACCAACACCGCCTGCACTTCGCCGCCGGCTTGCGACGACTCCGATTTGCCACCTAGGAGTGTTTTCTAGGCCGGTCGAGCGGGCGCCTTGTGCAATTTGCGCAGCTCGGTTTCCGTGGCAGCGATCTGCGCTTCGACCGTCACATAGTCCTCAGGACGTGTCTCACGGCGTTTGCCAATGAGCGCGACTAGCTCTTCTAAGAGGCGTTGCTGCTTCTGCTCTTCGCTCTCAAGCGGCGGTAGGTCTGACATCTACGGCGCTCCCGGGCTGCGGGCCGCGACAGGCTCCCGATAGTCGCACATGGACGGTTAAGCCGGGGTGCCTCAGCCGGTATCGTCCCATATCGAGGCGATAGCGTTTTCTCGCCCCGATTTGCCACCTTCCTGGCTCGTCACGAGGCTGGCCGCTGCCAAGTGAGGGGAAAATCTCCGGCCGCCAGCGTCTTCGTGGCTGCCTTCTAAGTATAGCCTCCAGATTAGACTCGTATTGAGCACTGCCCCTCAAATATTTCTTGACACCCCTGTTGACTTATTCTTTATCGTAGTTTACTCTGGTCCTAACCGTGGTGCGCCATGTTTGATATGTACTTGCACCACGGAGACACATACTGGCAAGGATACCGATGCACACCACGGGTAAGGGAGACTAACTGGGCATTGAGCCCCGGCAGAGTTCTTGGAGCGAGACGACTGCCGCAACCACGCAAGATGCTGACAAAGCACAGGGAGGGCCGCCCAGCCCCGAAGCCGTAGCCGAGTTAATTGCACCAGGCAGCGGCTTTCACTTAGAGTCTGACCGGAAACATTATGTT
>CAXMLT010000173.1:0-1676 GCA_964194245.1 uncultured Hyphomicrobium sp. | reverse complement strand
GTAATTGGTTACCGGGTCTGACTTGTACTGACGCGCCGATTCTGGCATAACAGGCGCGTGGGTGAGCGCGTCGAACACACGCCGGGTGCCGCACGTCAGCCGAGCGTCGAGCAGTTGCGGCAGGAAGTGGAGCGCCTGCAGCGTGACCTGGAACGGACCGAGCGTGAGCGGGATCGACTGCGCCGCGAAAACGAGCGGTTGCGCGAGCAACTGGACGCGGCGCGCCGCGCCGGCTATCGGCAAGCCGCGCCGTTCTCGCAGGGCGCGACGGGTCGACCCGCGCGTCGCCCGGGCCGCAAGCCGGGGCCGGGGTATGGGCGCCAGGGGCAACGACCGGCGCCCACAGTCATCGATGACGTGCAGGACGTGCCCGTGCCGGCCACGTGTCCGGCATGCGGCGCTCACGTCGACGACACGCACGTGACCGCGCAGTATCAAGAAGATCTCCCGCCCGTGCGCCCGGTGGTGCGCCGGTTCGACGTGCACATCGGGCGCTGTCGGGGCTGCGGTCGCCGCGTGCAGGGGCGCCACCCGCTGCAGACCTCCGATGCAGTCGGCGCGGCGGCCGTGCAACTCGGCCCGCAGGCGCTGGCCGTCGCGGCGAGTTTCAATAAACAGCTCGGTCTCTCGTTCAGCAAGATGGTGACGGTGTTCGCCGATCGGTTTGGCCTGCACGTGACGCGCGGTGCGCTCGTCCGCGCCGTCCATCGGACCGCCGTGAAGGCGCAGCCGACCTATGACGCGCTCTGTCAAACCGTGAAGACCAGCGTGATGGTCGTCGCCGATGAAACCGGCTGGCGCGTACATGCCGAGTTGCACTGGTTGTGGGTGTTCGCGACTCCGGACACGACGGTGTACGCCATCCTGCCGGGACGCGGTTTCGACGAGGCGGCCACCGTGCTGGGCGCCGACTTCGCGGGCGTGCTGGTGCGAGACGGCTGGGCGCCCTATCGCCAGTTCACCGAGGCGTTGCATCCAACCTGTGTGGGCCACCTCCTGCGCCGGTGTCGAGAGTTGCAGATCGATCATCCGCGCGCCGTGCTCCCAGGGCAGATCAAGCGCGTGTTGCAGCAGGCGTTGGCCGTCCGCGACCGCTACGCGGCCGGCACGATCTCGCCGCACGGCGTTGCCGTCGCACGCGGCCATCTGGAAACCCGACTCGCCACCAGGCTGGATCAACCGACCACGCTTCCGGCGGTGCAGCGCCTCGTCGCGCATCTCGATCGCGAATGGCCGGCGCTTTTCGGCTTCCTCTATGACCCGACCGTCGACGCGACCAATTGGCGCGCCGAGCAGGCACTGCGCGGCGCCGTCATCACGCGCAAGGTCAACGGCGGCGGCAATCGCACCGCGCACGGCGCGGTCACGCAGCACGTGCTGGCAAGTGTCCTCCGCACCGCGCGACAACGCGACCTCGACGGGGTCGACGTCCTGACGACGCTGCTCCGGGCGCCCACTCCGACCATCTCACCGGCCCTCTGTCGTGCGAGCGCGTTTCAACACCCCCCTGCGCGGGTGGCGCCGGGCGGGGCCGCCCCGCTTCGCGCGGAGCCCACTCTCGTGACCAGCGCCCTTGCGGCGAGCACGAAGTGGGGCTGCCCGGCGACAGGACCCGCGCTCCCTCGTGTTGAAACGCGATCCTTCGCATCACCCCCGTGAACCCGGTAACCAATTAC
>CAXMLT010000172.1:0-1507 GCA_964194245.1 uncultured Hyphomicrobium sp. | reverse complement strand
GTTCTACGACGACAAGCCGGTGCCGCGGCTAATCCTGATTTCGCACGACGTGCCGAACCGCGAGCTGCTCGCCGAGGCGCTGTCGACGAAGGCAGAGCGCAAGATCGAGATCCGCGTGCCGCAGCGCGGCACCAAGTCGGGGTTGGTCGAGCATGCGCTCGCAAACGCGCGCGAGGCGCTGGGCCGCAAGCTTGCCGAGAGCTCGTCGCAGCGCCGGCTGCTCGACGCGCTCGCCGAACGGTTCTCGCTCTCGGCCCCGCCGCGGCGCATCGAGGTATTCGACAACAGCCACATCCAGGGTACCAACGCGGTGGGCGGGATGATCGTTGCCGGGCCCGACGGCTGGGTCAAAGGCCAGTACCGCAAGTTCAATATCAAGTCTGAGAACCTTGTACCCGGCGATGACTACGCCATGATGCGCGAGTTGCTGACGCGCCGCTTTCGCCGTCTCGCAGCCGAGAACGGCGAGGGTGGCGTGCCCGCGCCGGCTGCTGCTGCGGCTATTGTGGACGCGACATTTCTGGCTGCCATCGGTCTCGGGCCGGAGCCGGCGGACGACGACGCCTTTCCGGACCGACCCGATCTAGTGCTCATCGACGGCGGAACCGGTCAGCTCACAGTCGCCCGCGAGGTGCTGGCCGATCTCGGCCTGCACGACATCTGCGTCATGGGCATCGCCAAGGGACCAGAGCGCGACGCCGGCCGCGAGCACTTCCATCTCGCCGGGCGCGACCGGCCGATCATGCTCGAGCCGCGCGATCCCGTGCTCTACTTTGTCCAGCGGTTGCGCGATGAGGCGCACCGCTTCGCCATAGGTACGCATCGCGCAAAGCGTTCCAAAGCGCTCGGCACGAGCCCGCTCGACGAGATCTCCGGCATCGGACCGCGGCGCCGCCGAGCGCTGATGACGCACTTCGGCTCAGCCAAGGCCGTGTCGCGTGCCGGCGTCGAGGACCTGAAGGCAGCCGACGGCATCTCCGCCGAGATGGCTCAGCGGATCTACGATCACTTCCACGAGCGGGAAGGTTGAATCCGACCGCGCAAAAAAAAGCGCCGTCGTCGGGCCGGGCGAATCCCGGCCCCGACGTGCGCCATCGGGCGGTCAGCTAGCCGCGACTTACGTCGGCGCCGGGCCGGCGGGCGGCAGCAGCATGCCTTGCAGCCAGTAGTGCCAGGCGACGTAGAACACGGCGAAGAAGACCGCCGTGAGGATGGAACCCATCAGTCGGTTTCCAAGCGCGACCGCGTTGCCGACGATGCCGGCGAGGAATGCAATCGCGGAGAGAATCCCGACCGTTTGCCAGTCGACGGTAGCCGGATCAAACGGAAGTTGAGGCATACGTACGACCCCCCATTAAAGCCCTTTAGCGGGCTGTTTCTGTTCCCAAGCGGCGGCAGTTTCCGCCAACGCGACCGTATATGCAAGCCGCGCGGCGAAGCCTTTGTGTACCTGTCACCGTGATGACAGCGTTCTTGCAGAAGATGTTGCTCTGGCTGTGTCTTAGGC
>CAXMLT010000171.1:0-5581 GCA_964194245.1 uncultured Hyphomicrobium sp. | reverse complement strand
TGATTAGCCAAATGGCGCCATTGGCGGGATTGCGGGCGGTCCATCGGCGCCTCGTATGGGCGCGTCACGCCTTGCTGGCAGTGATGTCGGCTCCTGGCCCTTTCCGGACTCATCGCGGGCCAAGCAGCAACGTCTGCTCATTAGGGAAGAGCTGACGGCGTCCGAAGGACCCGATAACTTCCGCCCGTGACCCAAAGCAGACCAATCAAGGCATCGCGATTTCGCGCGGTATACTGGGTCGCCCCATCGCGCATTGTTGATCCCGTACCGCGATCGCTTCTTTGAGATCGAGTTCGATTTCTATGATCATCAGCTGGTGCAGGGGTTGTGACCGGTGCTTGATGATAGCCCCGGCTTGCCGGCCAAAAATCAAGGACGAGAGCGCCCCGCGTCGGGCGTGCCGCCCGACTTCGCGGCTTTTTCCCGGACTCGAGCAGCCTTGCTCGCCAGATGCTCAACATCCTTCGGCGGTTGCTGTGAGCGCGGGACCGACCTCAACGTGCGCTGTCAGAGATGCGCTTGATGAAAAGAAGGACGCCGCAGTTCAGCCACGAAGTCGGGCGGCGACGTCATCACGATGCGACAAGGAGCGTCGGTGGCTTGACCGTCATCCGACCGCCGACGCGGGGGGCATAGTGCTCAGTGGGCTTCGCAACTTGTGCGGCTCGCAACAGTGTCGCTGTTGGCGTATAGTGCCGGCAACCGCAGCATTGCATTGGGGGGTCCAATGAGGGTGATCGCATCGGCCACGGCAAGGGTCAGCGCGCTGCTCTTCCCGCTCGTGGTGCTTGCTGCACTACAGTTGAACACTCTCGGCCGCGCCGTCGCCGCCGAAGGCCCGTCAATACCCGATCTTGTGGCGGACCTCAAATACAGCGTCGTGTTGGTAAGGACGCCACGAGCGACCGGCACGGCGTTTGTTTTTGATAAAAGGGGCTACTTGCTTACCAACTGCCACGTGGTTTTAGATGAGCACCAGAAGCCGTTCAAATCCGTCGACGTGAGGTTCGTATCGACCGCAGTTCCTGCGACCGTAACGGCTGAGGTGGTTGGTTGTGACCAACTCTCGGATCTCGCGGTGCTCAGCGTCAAGCAACTGCAGCGAGTGCTCGTTCAGCCGTTTCCTCCACCGATTCCAGCGGCCGCTTACAACGAGATCAAAGTGGGCCAGGAGGTAATAGCCGTAGGCTTTGCCTTGGGGATCGAAGGCGAGCCTTCAGTCACGCGCGGTATCATCAGCGGATTGAACCGCGACTTTGGGGCAGCCGGCGGCCTAATTCAAACAGACGCCGCCATCAATCATGGCAATTCGGGCGGTCCGCTCATCAACATGAAAGGGGAATTTGTTGGCGTTAACACCTATACCAGTGGGACCACCATCCCGCGGGGCACCGATTTTTCTACCCTCAAGACGAGGGACATTTTGCTGTCGACGGAGTACGGGAACTTTTATGCCCGCAGTGTGGGCACCGCTCTGCCGTTTGCGCTCGAGTTGATTGACAAGGGACGAATTGTCAGACCCGATCTCGGCATCGATAAGATGGTGACTTTTCACGAGGCCGATGGCGAGCAGGAACTGCTGCCATTTGGCGGAGCCTTGCTTCTGAGGTTTAAAGGAAGCGAACCCGCCGACGCCACGGCGACAAAGGCTAATTCCCCGACCTACGTTGCGCCGTTGCAGGCAGCCGGGCTGCGGGTGTGGGATGTCATTACCGGCATTGTCAGCTGCTCAGGGGATCAGCCTGCAGATTGTGAGCTGACTGCCGCCAGCATCAACAACGCTGGGGAAGTAGACAACCTCTTGGCGTTCCTGGCGGCAAGCAAAGCTCTCATCGTGCAAGCCGTGCGTCTACCCCAATGCGCCATCGACGCGATGTCTAAGGGCGAGGATCCGCCCTATGGCTGCGGCCCGGACAGAAACTTCCTTCAAAGTGTGCGTGTCACTCTGCCTTAGAGTGTCACATTCGCTCACTTGTCGGGATCGAGCTTAGTGCGGGTTTGCGGCTTAGCGGCTTCGTAGGCGCCGTTGCCAGGTCCATCACCTACGGTGTAGTCGTGCTTTTTGCCGGGGCTGCCACTCTTATCCTTCTTGCAGGTTTCTGGACAACTTGCTCCGGGGCACAAGCTTGCACAGCTGAAGGCATCATCAGTTGTAGCGTTCCCGGCAGAAGCGCCGCTTGGCAACAGAAAAAGCCCCAAAGCTAACGCGGCCGGAATGGACAAACGATTGATCGACATTGTGGCCTCCTTTTGCTTGCCTGCGCGCAGAGGGTCTAGTGACCGGTCGGCGCCTCGGTAGTCTTTCGGTATGTCCAGTACGTTCCCTCGCTACCGTCCGACGGGGCGAAGGATTGCGTACGTTGATTGGGCGGGCGCACCCCGTTCTCCAGCAGCAGTCGAAGATCCTTGAAAATCACCGGGCTCGACACGTAGACGTCGTGGTTGAGTTGGAAGGGACTTTCTCCGGCGGCGCTGACATCGATGGAATCGACGTCGGACACGACAAGCGGAATTCCGCCGCTCGCTACGTACCCGGCTCGCGTGCCGCCTCCCCAAACCCACTGGGAGACCCGCAAAGCGTTGTCCTTGCTGGAAGCGTACAACGTCATGCGCGCGCCGAGCTGATGAGCGGATTTGATGAGTTGCTTGAAGTGTTTGATTTCCACATCGGGCGCCGCCATGACAATTTCCCCGATCTTTACAAGCTTTCCCGATGCGGGATCGCTCTCCAGTTTATCGAGGGCCTCGAGCATGGGTTTGTTGCCCATGCTGTGCGCGATCAAATCGATTTTTTCCACTCCTGCCTTTGCAACGTCGCGCTTAATGAAGTCGACAAAATAATCGACCGTCTCGTCCGCGCTTTCCCGGTCGTAGGGATAGTGCCGAATGGCCAAAATGCTGCCAAGCGTGCCGGCTTGTCCGCGCGACGGCCAGGAAAAAAGAAACACAGGGCCGTCGAAATTGAGATCATAGGCTATTTGAGCCGCTCGGCATAAGGCGTTGTCGAACGAGACGTTGAAGCCGTGCACGAATATCAGCGCCTGACCTCGATAGCGCACCGAATTCCGCAGCTGCGGCGCGACCGCTTGCACCAGCGCGTCCTCCTTCATCAAGGTGATGTTCTTGATGACGAGACGCGTCATGGCCGTTGTTTCGTCCGGGTTGGAGCTCGCATGAGGGGCGGTCACTGGCTGCGCCGATTGCTCCGGGATCCACACGTTGGCATAGCCGACGGTCAGGTCCTCAGCACGCTCACCTCCGAACGCTATCGTCGATGCGTTGTCGATCTTGTTGCGGTTGGTCGCGAAAAAGATGCCGACTTCGCGAATGGCGTCGCGACGGAGCGTTAAAGCGCGCTGGAATTGCTTCTCTGCCTCGTCTGATCGCCCGGTCTCCTTCAACAGTTCCCCCATTAGGAGCAGGCTCTTAATGAAATCAGGATGGTGCTCGCCCAGGCTCTTTGCGCGGCTCGCAAGCGAGGTGCGCAGCAGGGGCTCAGCTTCGGGATAGCGCTTTTGCGCTTCATAGAGCGCGCCAAGGTTGGAACGCACGGTGGCTAGGTCGGGGTGATCCGGCGCCAGATGCCGCTCCCAAATGGCAAGGGCCGATTTGTACGCTGTCTCCGCCTCCCGCATGCGGCCTTCGCTCTCGTAGAGGTTGCCAAGACTGTTGAGCGTGGTTGCCACGCTCGCATGGTCGGGCGCGAAGACCTTCTTTCGGATCTGCAGCGCTCGATTCAACAGCGGCTCAGCCAGAGTGTATTGGCCTTCGGCGCGATAGATTTCTGCCAGCACATTGAGCGCGGTAGCGATGTCGGGATGCTCGGGAGGAAGTTTCTTTTCTCGAATCCCAAGCGCCTCTTTCGCGGCGCTTTCCGCTTCCTGGTAGTGGGCTTGTCTGCGGTAGATACTCGCCATGTTGCTGAGACTGTTGGCGACGTCGGGGTGATCTGGACCCAGGTTATTCTTGCGGATAGCGAGCGCTTGCTCGAAAAGTTTTTGCGCTTCGCCGTAGTGCCCTAGCTCACCGTAAACGAGCGCCAAGTTGGTGGAGCTGGTTGCGACGAACAAATCATTTGGACCATAGCGCGCGGAATATTGGTCGACCGCCTGCTTCAGGAGTGGCTCGGCCTCGGCGTATCTGCCGGCGGCCCAGTAGAGCAGCCCTAGATCATTGACTGTGTCGATGAGTTTAACGGGATCTACTTTTTCGCGGATGGAGCGCGCGCGCTTGAATAGCTTCTCTGCGTCGTCCCACCGCCCCGACTGCCGGTAGAGCTCCGCCAGTCTGTTGAGGGCCGTTGCGTAGGAAGCCGAGTCTTCACCGAATTCGCGCTTACCGAGCTCCGCTGCACGCTGTGCAACGGGTATGGCTTCGGTGATTTTGCCGGCTTCCGCCAGCTCGCGCGCGCGCAAGCTGAGAGAGACGAATTCATTTGCATCGGACAGCGCCGCACCGCGACACAGCACTAACGCGGCACAAGCTACAACGCAGAGCCTAAGCCAATATCCGGAAGGAAACGCATTTCGCATTTCTCGCCCCCGAACCGAAAGCCCACCCGCGTTTCCGGCCACGAAAGCATCGTTGCAGGTTTTCGTGTCGGCTGCAACGCCACGCGATGAGCGCGATGCCGAGTTCGAGTTGTCCACATGTCTGGCGTTCCCTGCAGTCCGAGCATATACTTATGGCGGGAGCCAGTTGTGGGTCAATCGAGCTTCGATGGAGCGCGTCGCGCGGGCAACGGCACAGCCAAGTCGCGACGAGCGTCAAGACTTGCCTGCCGCAGGGCTATAGCGCGACCCCGTCAAGCGCAAATACATCCTGCGCGACATTCTCAACGCGGCCGACGACGACACGCTTCGCTATTCCGATGAGTTCCCCGACCCGGAGAAGCTCCTCACTGCGATCGAAGCATGGGACTCGAGGGCACGGTCTCGAAGCTCGTCGAGCAGCCGTACCGCTCCGGAAAAAATTCCGGCTGGATCTAGGGCAAGTCGAAAGCCTGGCGTGCCGCCAACCGAGACCGCTGGGAGCTCTTCGAATCTGCGAAGTAGTCCTCCAACGAATGTTGTGGAGTAAGCCCGGTTCTCGCTATGGGGACGCGCGCCAGGATCCCTATATTGAGGGCAGGAGGTACTGCGTCATGTCTCAAGCGTATTTCACTCTCAACCAGAGAGCCGCGACTCTTATTGTTGCAGTGCTCGCGATCGCAACCATGCTCAGTTTCGCCGCGGCCGCACTCAGCATCCTTGAGAATGGAACCGCGGCCGCGCTCTCCCCACACGCGCTCTCAGCTTCCCTCGTCTGATCTGTGCTCGACCAAAGGAACGACGCAGCCGCCCCGTGAAGCGTCCGCGTATTCTCAGCGCGAGGCGCGCCGTATCTACTTGTTGAGCGATTTGGCGACGGTCTTCGCGCCAGCCATCGCGGCATCCTTGACGTTGCCGGTTCCGACCTGCGCCCTGCCCTTCAGTTCTTGAGCCGCCCCTTTGGCTCTCATTTTGTTAGATCCCACAACCTTGCCGAGACCTTGTTTCAGCTTGCCCGCGGCTTCGGGTGCCGTCGCGGAGTTGGTAGGAAT
>CAXMLT010000170.1:0-7125 GCA_964194245.1 uncultured Hyphomicrobium sp. | reverse complement strand
GGATAACGCCGAGCAGCCGGCCGTCTTTTGCCACGGCAAGGGGGGTGCCGCCAGACTTCGCAATGACGTCAGCGATAGCGTTGACCTCGCGCACGGTGTCGGCGCTGACTGCTGGCTGCAGAGCGCGCGCGGTTGCGCCCATTGGGTTGCCGACCATCCCCGATGTGCCGAGGTAATTCAGGATGGCGTCGACCGCCCCCTTGCGTACCCACGAGTCGCCGACCTCGACCCCGCTCATGCGGCTCTGGGCCGTGAATGGGATGAATTTGGCGTGCATATCGCCTAAATCGCGGCCCCGGATGCCATACTTTTCCTTGGCAAGCACGACGATCGAGCGGCCTTCCGGAGTCTCGTCGGCAAGCGAGGCCATTTGCGCGGCGTCGGCCAACTCCTCCTCTGTCACGGCGCGCAGCGGTTTGAACTCGGTCGCCTCCCGGTTGCCAAGCGTAATCGTTCCGGTCTTGTCGAGAAGCAGCGTGTCGACGTCGCCCGCTGCTTCTACCGCGCGCCCCGACATCGCCAGCACGTTGAAGCGGACCAAGCGATCCATGCCTGCGATACCAATCGCCGACAGCAACGCGCCGATCGTGGTGGGAATGAGGGTCACGAACAGCGCGACCAGAACGACGACCGAGATCGTGCCGCCGGCATAGGCTGCATAGCTCGGAATGG
Organism: uncultured Hyphomicrobium sp.; assembly: GCA_964194245.1. Lineage (GTDB taxonomy): Bacteria > Pseudomonadota > Alphaproteobacteria > Rhizobiales > Hyphomicrobiaceae > Hyphomicrobium_A. The sequence goes on along the minus strand of CAXMLT010000170.1, from coordinate 6,453 downwards.
TGACGGTTGCGAAGACGAAGATGATGGTCAACCCGACGAGCAGGATGTTGAGCGCGATCTCGTTTGGCGTCTTCTGGCGCTCGGCGCCCTCGACCAGCTTGATCATGCGATCGAGAAAGGTCGAGCCGGCCGCCGCCGTGATGCGCACGCGAATCCAATCGGAGAGCACTTGCGTGCCGCCGGTGACCGCCGAGCGGTCACCGCCCGATTCACGGATGACAGGAGCCGATTCGCCCGTGATGGCGGCCTCGTTGACCGAGGCTATGCCCTCGATGACCTCGCCGTCCGACGGAATGGTGTCGCCGGCCTCAACCAGAACCACGTCGCCGACCTTCAGACTGGTGCTCGCGACCAGCTTGAAGTGCTGCCGATCGGAACCGCTCAGAAGTTTGGCCTGCGTTTCCGTCCTTGTCTTGCGCAGCGCAGCCGCCTGCGCCTTGCCGCGCCCTTCGGCGACGGCTTCGGCGAAGTTGGCAAACAGCACGGTGAACCACAGCCATAGGATGATCTGAAACTCGAAGGCGATGTTGGCGCCTCCGGTGAACAGGTCCCGGATCAGGATTATGGTGGTGAGCGCCGTGACGATCTCTAGCACGAACATGACCGGGTTCTTGATTAAGGTTCGTGGATCGAGTTTGACGAAGGCCGAGCCGATGGCCGGTACTGCGATCCTGGGATCAAGCAGCGCCGAGCCGGGCATGCGCCTACGGATAGCTGAGGTTTCCATCGAATTTAGCTCCGAGACGAATCTGGTCAGAACAAGGTGCCCGCGGTCATCGCAAGTTGTTCGACGATGGGTCCGAGCGCCAGCGCGGGGAAGAAGGTGAGCCCCCCGACGATCACGATCACGCCAACGACCAGACCGACGAAGAGACCGCCCGTGGTCGGGAACGTGCCCGCCGAGGGTGGAACCGACTTTTTGGCTGCGAGCGAGCCAGCGATCGCCATGGCCGGGATGATCATCCAGAAGCGGCCGATGAACATCGCGACGGCACCGGTGATGTTAAAGAACAGCGTGTTGGCCGTAATGCCGCCGAATGCCGATCCGTTATTGGCCGTGCTCGACGTGTACAAATAGAGCATCTCCGAGAAGCCGTGCGGTCCCGAGTTACCGAGTTGTGGAAGCGCCTGCGGATTTACCGCGGCAACTGCCGTCCATCCGAGATACATCAGCGGCAGGACCAGGATGGCGAGCATGGCCATCTTGACCTCCTTCGCCTCGATCTTCTTGCCGACGTACTCGGGCGTGCGGCCCACCATGAGGCCGGCGACGAAGATTGCGATGATGACGAAAAGCAACATGCCGTATAGGCCGGCGCCGACGCCGCCGACGATGATCTCGCCGAGCTCCATGTTGATCAGTGGCACCATGCCGCCGAGCGCGGTGAGCGAGTCGTGCATGGCGTTGACGGCGCCGCAGGACGCGTCGGTGGTAATGACGGCGAATAAGGCGGAGGCAACGATGCCAAAGCGAACCTCCTTGCCCTCCATGTTGCCGCCGGTGAGCCCAAGCTCATTGAGGCCGGTCGTGCCCTGGGCTTCGGCCCAGTAGCAGAGCGTGACGCCGGCAAGAAAGAGTACGCCCATCACCGCGAGGATTGCCCATCCCTGGCGCTGATTGCCGACCATGCGGCCGAAGACGTTGGTCAGCGCCGCGCCGATCGCAAAGATCGAGATCATCTGCACGAAGTTCGACAGTGCGGTCGGGTTCTCGAAGGGATGCGCGGCGTTGGCGTTGAAGAAGCCGCCGCCGTTGGTGCCGAGCATCTTGATGGCGATCTGCGAGGCAACCGGGCCGACGGCAATCGTCTGCTTGGCGCCCTCGAGCGTTGTCGCGTCGACATAAGGCCCAAGCGTCTGCGGGATGCCCTGCCACACAAGGAACAGTGCATAGACGACGCAAATGGGCAGCAGGATGTAGAGTGTGCAGCGGGTGATATCGACCCAGAAGTTGCCGACTGTCTTTGCCGAGGCGCGCGCAAACCCGCGGATAAGCGCAACCGCGAGCACAATTCCTGTCGCTGCGGAGAGGAAGTTTTGGTGCGTGAGGCCGAGCATCTGCACGAGGTAGGATAGCGTGCTTTCGCCGCCGTAGTTCTGCCAGTTGGTGTTGGTGATGAAGCTTATGGCGGCGTTGAAGGAGAGGTCAGGCGCTACTGCAGTCATGCCGGCCGGATTGTAGGGTAGCGCGCCTTGCACGCGCAGCAGGACGTAGAGGATCAGGAAGCCTGCGACATGGAAGAACAGCATCGCCACCGTATAGGTGAGCCAATGCTGCTCGCGCTTGGGATCAACACCACCCAGCATGTAGAGGCCGGATTCGATCGGCACCAGCACCGGGCTGAAGAGCGTGCGCTCGCCGTTGAAGACGCGCGTCATGTAGCCGCCGAGCGGCTTCACCAACGCGACGACGATAGCGCAATAGAGAAGGATTTGGACCCAGCCTACCAAGGTCATGAAGGCGCACTCCCTAGAATCGCTCGTTAGAACCGCTCTTTAGAAGCGCTCTGGCCGCAACAGGGCGTAGATCAGGTAGACAAGGAGAATCGCGGTCACGAGACCGCCGAGGGCGTAGTCGAAAGTCATGGCACTCTCCTCAAAGACGGTCGCAGCCGAAGACATATGCGACCGAGACGACGAAGAAGCCGAGCCCGAGGGCGAGCAGGATCAGGTCCAACATTGGTTGCTCCTTGCGGTAGCCTTCTGCCAACCGAGCAGCGACCCGAATGCTGGCTGAGGCATTGATATGCCTCAAAGCAGACGGGGTGTTTCGCGTGCGGATACTTGTCCAGCGCCGCATATGAAATCGAGAGGGGCGGCGGCGCGATCGTATAAAGATCCCATAAAGACGGCACCCAAGGCACAGGGCGACGTTCAAGGATACGGCGGAGATTCAACGGCTAGCGGAGACACAAAACCGGAGAACGTCTCCTGTGCGCGACATTTTATTCCGCCGGCGGCTCGGCGAACGGGCGATCCGGACCACTCATACTTTTCACTTATGCGAACGCGCATCGGGCCCTCTCGAATTTATATGCCCGGATCGTGATCTTACTCGTCTCGAACACGCACGAGAGGAGTTCGAACACATGGTCCTCATCGCAACAACGCGTGGCGCCTCGGCCAACGAGTCGAAGCAATGGGAAAGGTCGAACCGGCCTCATTGTCCCTCCCAACCGAGTCTTGCCAGACACCGGCCTGGAATCTTCGGGCCACTCGTCGTCTCCCGGATGCATCGAGCCGAGATCGAGATCGAGCAGCTCATGCGCGAAAGGGCGCTGAAGAAATGAATATCGCACAGCAACCAAACTACTTGCCCGCGGCGCCCGCACAGAGGCACAAGCCGCAGCGTTTCCTGGTGGGCAGAAGCAGCGCAGGGCAATGGGTTGCCCGCGACGAGCAGGGTCGCTGCGGCGGGCTATTCGCAAGTCATGCCGACGCCTTGCACTTTGCCCGCCGCGAAATGGCCGACACGCCGTGCGCCATAGCGCTCGTGACCGAGCCGCTTGAGCTCTTCCTGAAGCCTGAGAGCGGCGCGGTTGCAAATAACAATCCGAGTAACGACGCAGCGGCGCGCGTTCCTCTCGGACTCAGAATGTAAGGTCGGGAGCATCCCTCGGCAGCGACGGGAAAAGTCGGTCGGCACCGGCAGGAACTTCGCGCAGGATCGGTCGCGCGCTGCCTCGCCGACACAACGGGCGGCCTCAAGCCTCGGCGGCGTACTGATAGAGCCAGGTCTCGGTGAGCGTCTGATCGCCGAGGCGCAGGTAGCAGCGCAGATCGACCGTGGACTTGCCTTCGATCGCCAGATCGAACAGAGCGCGCCACTTTTCGGTGCCGACGATCTTGACGACGTAGGCGTTGCCGATGGCGCCGTGCGAGGCGGTCACTACGGGAGTGATGTCGAAGCGCGGCGCCATGCCGGTCAAGGGGCCGCCCTCCCAATCGACGACGAACTTGCGCCTGCGCACGTCATAGTGCGCTTCGGTGCCCGGGATGCCGTCGACACCGGTGCGGGTCGCGACTGCGCGCGCGAGGTTTGCCGGCGGGCTCGGCTCATCGTTCTGCCAATACGTCCGGCAGGAGAAGACGAGCTTGTCGCCCGCCTTGACCGGCTTCTTCGGCGTCCAGTAGGCGACGATGTTGTCGTGCACCTCATCGCCCGTCGGTATCTCGACGAGCTGCACCGCGCCGTCGCCCCATTCGCCGACCGGCTCGATCCAGATGCTGGGGCGCCGGTTGTAGAAGGCGCCGTCGTCTTCGTAGTCCGCGAACCGGCGGTCGCGCTGCATGAGCCCGAACGCCTTCGGATTGGTATCGACGAAGGAGTTCGTCTTCACATGCGCGGGATTGATCAGCGGACGCCAGATGCGCTCACCGCCCCCCGTATGCAGCGCAAGCCCATCGCTGTCGTGAATCTCCGGACGCCAATCGGCCTGTTTCGGGCGGTCGCCTTCCGCATACCAGTACATGCTGGTGAGCGGCGCGATGCCCAGCCGCTCGATGTCCTTGCGGATATTGAGCTCCGCGGTCACGCCGATGACGGCGCCCGCCTCTTTCGTCGCGTCGAACTTGTAGGCTCCGGTGAGGCTCGGGCCGTTGAGCAGCGCGTATATGGTGATCCCAGCCGCGTTGTCTTTCTCCTCGAGCCAGAACTCGACGAAGCGTGGGAACTCCTCCTTCAGCGCCGTATCGATGGCGATGCCGCGCGCGGAGGCGCCGTACTGGTTTTCCTCCCCGCAGGTGCGGAAGTAGCTTGCGCCTTGAAAGGCCAGCCAGTCGGTGTCCGCGTCGGGGCCGTTCATGACGCGAAAGCCGCAGAAGCCCAGATCGACGTGCAGCTTCTCGGCAAGCGCGGCGTCGCCGTAATCGAAGTCGTCGCGCGCATAGATGACCTCACGCGCCATGCCATCCGAGACGACGTTGATACGGACGGGGAGGCCGTTGAACTTGTCGAGGTGGAACATGCGGACGGGCATGGCATGCGCGTCGCCGCTCCAGAGTGCGCGCTCGGGGCGGAATTTGATCTTCTGCGCGGCGTCGAAGTCGATGGCCTGGACGATGTCCGGCACCGGCGGCGTCTCCGCCTCAAACGGCACGCCAGCGAGCCGGCTGGCCTTGAGCCGCAGCCGGTCGAAGTCGAAGGCCCGCGCCTTTCCGTACCGGATCCCTCCTGGCACGGACTCCGAAGAGAGTGCCGGCAGTGGGGCGAGTTCGAGCGCCAGCAGGGTGCTGCCCGACAGAAACTGCCGGCGGCTGAGGGTGAGTGGCATGACGGAGACCTGAGGGCCTTCTTGCGATTTTCGGCCGGACAATATCGTCGCACCGGAAGTTGCGCCACCGCGTTGCGATGTTCTGCCGCGAGAGCCCGCAGGCACCGCTGCGACAACGCAAGCGGTCGACCCTGCTATCGCCGTGATGTGGCGCTATATTTGCCGATCCAGAGAAAGCGCGGGCGACGACGATGAGCATTAACCAACGCGATCATTCAGTAAGCGCCATAGTGCGCCGCGCCGTCACGGCAATGCCGCTTTTGAATAGGGGAATGCGGCGCAAAGCCAAGAGATTTGCCGGGCGCCTACACTATCGCGCGCGCTCATCGTCCATATACACACGGGGGTTGCCGAAAGTGAAACTCGACAGCGATTGGTGGGATGCGCTCTTCAAGATGCTGTCGATCGTGCTCGTGCCGCTCACCGTTGCCGGTATGGGCTGGTACTGGACGCGCTGGCAGCAGAACGTCAACGACCTCAAGGGCATGATCGATCTCGTCACCGATGCCTCGCCCGAGAAGCAGAAGTACGGCATCGCCATGTTCGAGTATCTCGCCAAGAACGGCCAGGTGCCGGTGGAGTTCATCGCAGCCCAGATCGACTACGCGACGGGCGCGCAGAACAAAGAGCTGCTGCCGATGCTCGAGGTGGCAATCCAGAATGCGTCGAAGGACAATCCGCAGGTGGCGGAAGCCTACCGCATCGCGCTGGAGCGCCGTCCGGCGCGCGTCTTCATCCACGTGCCGAACGATGAGTCCTACACCTGCCTTGTGCGCCTGCGCGAGGCGTTCAAGGACGCCGATAAGGCGCAGATCATCTTCCCGGGCGTGCGCAAGTTCCCCGGCTATGCGGGCTCCAACCAGGAGCTGCGCTTCTTCCATGCCGAAGACAAGGACCGGGCGAACCAGATCGTCGGGCTCTTCGGCACGCTCGGGCTCGAGCTCGCCGTAAAGGACATCTCCGCCACTGAGTGGGCGCGCACGAATGCGCCCAACAGCTATGAGTTGTGGTTCACCGGAATGCCGATGCCGAAGATCTGCCAGCAAGCGGCCGCCGGCTAAGCCGCAAAAGCAGCCTCAGCCGGCCTCGCGCACCGATCGCGGCGCCGCGGTCGCCGTGTCGAAGAATGCGAGCGCCGATCCTTGCAGCGCCTTCGCCCGGTACATGGCGATGTCGGCGT
>CAXMLT010000169.1:0-2892 GCA_964194245.1 uncultured Hyphomicrobium sp. | reverse complement strand
AATTACACCACGTGCCCGGACACTACCGGTCTTACAAGCTTGGTGGAGTGTTCTTCCTCGACCGCAGCCTCGTGATACCAGCTGCTGCCGTACTCGATCTTCACGAGCTTGGCGGGTGGAGGATGGGATGCGGGCTTTGAGCTCGGCCGAGCGTTCCGGCTCGTGCGACCGCCTGCGGGGAACTCGAAAATCTTCGCGGTCTCTCGCTGCATCGTGGTGGTCATTGTCGGTCTTTCTCTTCCGTCTGCGCCTGAATGACTTTTACCAGACTCGCTCCGGGCGATCTTCTGTTGATTGCGGAACTGCCTGAAATTCAAACAGCAATTGCCTATATTATGGGCAGGATTGTTTCTGCATATTTCGCTAGCATCTCTGCGCGCGTGAACGCTCCGCGACGGACAAACTCCTGGTGCCGCCGCCGGTTCCGCCACCACCCTTCGCACCGGATGGGTCTGCAAACCGAATGATTAAGGTAGTCGGATGCTGAGCGGCGTGTCTCAGGGCGAGCAGAAGCGCGTCTGCTCCGCGAGATCGTCCGGCATTTCTGTCCAAGCGCGCTGTCGCTCAGCGACGCGCATGCGAAGCCACGACACGTCCGCACTTCACGCGCTTCCACTGCCCGCACCTCCGCAGTTTGGCTGCTCAACCGCGGCCGAACGCGCAATCGCATTGTCAGTCACGTCAACAGCAGGGAGAGATCCGCAATGACGAAGTACAAGCTCGAGTATATTTGGCTCGATGGCTACACGCCGACCCCTAATCTGCGCGGCAAGACGCAGATCAAGGAATACAGCTCGTTTCCGAGCCTCGAGGAGCTCCCGCTCTGGGGCTTTGACGGCAGCTCCACGCTGCAAGCCGAAGGCAAGAGCTCCGATTGCGTGCTGAAGCCAGTCGCGGTTTATCCCGACGGCGCGCGCACCAACGGCGCGCTCGTCATATGCGAAGTCATGATGCCCGACGGCGTCACCCCGCACGCGTCGAACAAGCGCGCAACGATTCTCGACGATTCCGGCGCCTGGTTCGGCTTCGAGCAGGAGTACTTCTTCTACAAAAACGACCGCCCGCTCGGCTTCCCGGACAGCGGCTATCCGGCGCCACAGGGTCCCTACTACACCGGCGTCGGCTACTCCAAGGTCGGCGACGTCGCCCGCAAGATCGTCGAGGAGCATCTCGATCTCTGCCTTTATGCCGGCATCAACCACGAGGGCATCAACGCCGAGGTGGCGAAGGGCCAGTGGGAATTCCAGATCTTCGGCAAAGGCTCCCGGCGCGCCGCCGACGAGATGTGGATGGCCCGCTACCTCATGGAGCGGCTGACCGAGAAGTACGGCATCGACATCGAGTATCACTGCAAGCCGCTCGGCGCGACAGACTGGAACGGCTCGGGCATGCACGCCAACTTCTCGACCACCTACATGCGTGAGGTGGGCGGCAAGGACTACTTCGAGAAGCTGATGAAGGCGTTCGAGGACAACCGCGCCGACCACATCGCGGTCTATGGTCCGGACAACCATATGCGCTTGACCGGCCACCACGAGACGGCCTCGATCAACTCCTTCAGCTACGGCGTTGCCGACCGCGGTGCCTCGATCCGCGTGCCGCACAGCTTCGTCAAGAACGGTTACAAGGGTTATCTGGAGGATCGCCGTCCCAACTCGCAGGGCGACCCCTACCAGATCGCCTCGCAGATCCTGAAGACGATCGCGACCGTCCCGCTCAGCACCGCGGCCAAGGCCGCGGCATAGAGCGCTCGTCACGGCGCCGGCGGCCACCGCCGGCGCCGTGGCCTTCTCGTGCGCCTCCTCCGCAGGTCTTCGTCCGGTCGGCCTTGCGTAGAAGCTCTTCGCAAGTGGACGAGGCTGTCGCTCAGAGAAATGAGGGAGCAGGGGGAGACAGCCCCACCGCGCGCGTTCGCCCATAATCCCAATCCCCGTGCTTCGTATGCGGAATTTGCCCGCGCAACGTGTATCAAATCGCATCCAGCAATTTCACGGAATATTGGTCCGATGTGCGCAACTTGAGGGCTCCTTCCATCGGGGTTCCTTCATCGCCAAGCAATGGACTGAGCCGTGTATCGCGTTCTCGGCTGCCTAACCGACCAGCACGACTACGGGCTCGTCCTCCTCGCGGCGGCGGTCTGCGCCGCCACCGCCGTAACAGCGTTCGGCATCTACTCGCGCGTCGGACACGCCCGCGCCGGCATGCGCTGGAAATGGGTGGTGCTCACCGGCGTATGCGCGGCGAGCGGCATTTGGGCCACGCATTTCGTCGCCATGCTGGCCTACAAGTCCGGTCTACAGCTCGAAGGGCAGCGGACGCGGCACCTACAGCTTCTTCGAGCAGGAGATGAACACGCGCGCACACGAGCGCCGCGAGCTCGAGCGGGATTTGCGGCTTGCGCTCGCCCACGACGAGCTCGAGCTCAACTATCAGCCCCTCATGAACTTGGAGAGCAACGAGATCCGCACCGTCGAGGCGCTGCTGCGCTGGCGGCACCCGCGCCGGGGCATGATCCCGCCCGTCGAATTCATCCCCATTGCCGAGGAGACCGGCCTCATTGTCGCGATCGGCGACTGGGTCCTGCGCCAGGCCGCTGCGGAAGCCATGCGCTGGCCTGAGCACCTCAAGGTCGCGGTCAATCTGTCGTCGGTACAGTTCAAGAACCGAAACCTCCCCGACTCCATCATGAGGGCGATGAGGGACACCGGCCTTGCGCCCCACCGGCTGGAGCTGGAGATCACCGAATCGGTGCTGTTGCAGGACAGCGAAGGGACGCTGGAGACGCTGCGGCGCCTGCGCAACATGGGCATCGCTGTTTCCATGGACGACTTCGGCACGGGCTACTCGTCGCTGAGCTATTTGCAGAAGTTTCCCTTCGACAAGATCAAGATC
>CAXMLT010000168.1:0-1762 GCA_964194245.1 uncultured Hyphomicrobium sp. | reverse complement strand
ATCGAGGCGCGGATCCACCACATGGCGTAAGTGGCGAGGCGGAAGCCCTTGTCAGGGTCGAAGCGCTTCACGGCCTGCATGAGGCCGACGTTGCCCTCGGAGACGACCTCGCCGATCGGTAGGCCGTAGCCGCGATACCCCATGGCGATGCGCGCGACGAGACGCAGATGCGACGTCACCAGCTTCTCGGCCGCGTCTTGATCGGCATGCTGCTGCCAACGCTTGGCGAGCATGAACTCCTCGCCCGGCTCCAGCATGGGGAACTTGCGGATTTCTTGCATATAGCGCGACAGGCCCATCGAGCCTTGCGCAATCGTCGGAAGTTTTGTCGCCATGATCTTACCAGCCGCCAAGACCGGCCCGCACAGGCCAGAAATGGTCCCTCAATCCCTGTACCGCGGACGAGCCGCGTGCGGATGTGCGGAGCACAGGACCCCCCGCCATCCTCTTAAACGCCTGAACCTAGGCGGTTCCGTTCTTGACCGCCCAGCTCGGGTTTCCTGCGTTACCTATACGTTATAGCCATCCAGATTGTTGCACCCGACCTATGACCCTTGGGCAAATCAGTACTGCCACGGTGGAGTGCCCGCGCAAGCGCCGCGGCACGCCAACTTTGCCGAAAAAACCATTGAATTCAGGGAATAAGCCCTCGATTGCGCCCGGTCGTCTCCCCCTCTAGGCCATGGCGGCTTAACGGGTAAATAGGGTGGCGGGACCAATTGTCCAACGGCGGTAACACCCGCTTTCGCAACCCGCGTGCTTTTTCGGCTTAATGCGCTGGATCGAGCGCTTCGAGCACGCGGGCAAGGTCGTCGGGCGGCGGGCTCTCGAAGTGCAGCTTCTTGTGAGACCGCGGATGCTCGAAGCCGAGCTCGGCGGCATGCAGGGCTTGCCGCTCCAAATCCATTACGGCAGTGCGCGCCGGCTCGGGCAGCGTCTCGGCCTTGGCCTTGAAGCCGCTGGCGTAGACGGGATCCCCCACGACGGGGTGGCCGATATGGGCAAGGTGCACGCGGATCTGGTGCGTGCGGCCGGTCTCGAGGCGCAGGCGCAGGAGCGAGATCGGGGCGGCGCCGCGCGGCGCGAACGTCTTCAAGACCTCATAGTGCGTCACGGCGTGCCGACCCGAGGCGCCCTTTACGACGGCAATCCTGGTGCGGTTTGCCTGGCTACGCGCGAGCCGAGCCTCGATCGTGCCGCGCGGGCGCAAGGGCTTGCCCCACACAAATGCCAGGTAGGCACGCTCCAAGCGGCCGTCCGCCCCGTGCGCAGCGAACTGCTCGGCAAGCCCTGCGTGTGCCGCGTCCGTCTTGGCAACCACCAGAAGCCCCGATGTGCCCTTGTCCAGCCGGTGCACGATGCCCGGCCGCTTGACGCCGCCGATGCCGGACAGGCTGTCGCCGCAGTGGGCGATGAGCGCGTTGACCAGCGTTCCTGAAGCGTGCCCAGCAGCGGGATGCACGACGAGTTGCGCCGGCTTGTCGATCACGATGATGGAAGCGTCCTCGTAGGCGACCTTAAGCGCGATCTTCTCCGGAGCGGGCACAGCTGGCTGCGGCTCGGGCACGACGATCGCGTAGTCCTCACCGGGTTTGACCCGGTGTGCCCCGTCTTTTATTGTTGTGCTCTCTGCGTCAGTTACATGCCCCGAACGCAGGAGTGCTTGCACCGCCGCGCGGCTCATGTTGGGCAGGCGCTCGGTCAGAAACTTATCGAGGCGCTTCCCGGCTTCGTCCGGCGTCACCGCAAACCTGTGTGGATG
>CAXMLT010000167.1:0-3588 GCA_964194245.1 uncultured Hyphomicrobium sp. | reverse complement strand
GCGTATAGGGTAGGGCGAGTCTGCGGCGAGAGCATGATTCCATTCCGGCATTTTGCGGGCCCGACCAAACTGACACGAGCGACGCTGCTGCTCAGATCGTCGGACATTGGCGCCGTGATGCGCTTGAAGAAATGATCACGACGCAGATAATGGCATCTACGGGCAGCTGAAAATGGTCGTCGCCTTACCTACTCAGGCTTAATGATGCCGAGGCGGCGCCTGAACGCCCACGGCAATTCTGCGTTAAGAGTGATTGCCGGCGAACTGGTTAGTGATGTAGGCGACCTCCGTCCGGTTGGTCGCATTGAATGCCCTAGCCCTTCCGGCGCTCGCGTGGCGGATTGGACCACCGAAAAAAGAGGCGCCGGGTCTTGTGACTGACCGGGGCGCCTCTGGCATGCCACGAAGCCGGGGGACGGCTAAGCTTGTCCGGGGGGAGCAAGTCGCGGCAGCGGCCCTGATATACGCTCATCGCCCGCCCTGTGAAACAGGATGCGGCTGATACTTTCGTCGCAGGAGTATCCCCGCTGACCAGCCGGCGGCTTTAGATCTCGAAAGACTCTATCTTCGCGCCCTTCTTCACGGCATCGATAAGCCAATTCGGCTTACGGCCGAGCCCGGTCCAGGTCTGGGAGGCATCCTTGGGATTGCGATACTTGGCGACACCAGAACCTTTAGAGCCGCGCTTGCCGCCGAACAACTCCTCCAGCTTGAACCCTGCCTTCTCCGCATAGGCGCGCAGTTGCTCCTTGGTCGCTTTGGCGTCTTCGGACTTGCGCGCGATAATGGCGGCTGCGATTTTCTCTTGAAGGGTCAGCAAGTCTGCGTACGACAGATTATCAAGGCCATTGGATCGTGCCATTGCGCGGCTACCTCTTACCTGAAGGGATTGATGTTGGCGGTCCTAGCCCGGATGGTAGGCTAAATCAATTGATCGTTCGCACCCCACCGCATGTCCGTGTCGTGAAACAGGAGATATTGTGAATGCTTGCGGGTATTGCTTGCGCCGCGATGTTTCTACTGGCCCCCTCCGGCGCCGGAGTAGATTTGCCTCTAGCGTTTAACGGCATTGACGGCGGAGTGCGGCGCGCTCCCAGCGTGTTTGCCCTAAAAGCGCGGGCCTTCGTTCATGAGGCTGACAGCGACTTACGTTGGTTGATCCGATCGGCGCCCGCGTCGGAGTTCAGCGCGGCGCCACACCCCAATGGCAGCCCGAGCCGCATCATTCTCATGCGTCATGCCGATAAGCCTGACGACCCCGATGATCCGGATTTGTCATCGGCCGGCGTGGTGAGGGCTGACCATCTCGCCACCTATTTCCCTCAGACATTTGGCAAGCCCGATTACATATTCGCGACGGCACGCTCGAAACACTCAGACCGACCATTGGAAACCGTAGAGCCACTTGCTCGGGCAGTGGGCGTAACGGTGCAGCACGACATCCGCGACAAGGACTTCGAGGGTCTCATCGACGAAATCGTCTCGGATGAAGCCTATCGAGGCAAAACGGTCGTCATCTGCTGGCACCACGGCACGCTGCCGTCGATCGCAGCCCTGCTCGGCGCGCCGGCGGGCAGTTATCCGGATCCGTGGCCCGATGATACGTACAACGTCATCCTGGATTTTCGCTACGATCCGAACTCCGGCAGCGCGCCCACAGTTACGCAGGTGACCGAACCATTCTAGCTGGACTTTAGCTCGTCTGGTTTGCTGATCACCCGAGCGGTCGGCTCAACGTCGTTTAAGGAGACTGTGTGGACATTGGACATTGGGCTGTTGCCGCGCCGGCCGTTGGCTCCGCGTTCCTTGCCTCGCTTGTCGAGGTCGTCGAGGCGTTCACGATCATCCTTGCCGTCGGAACGTTACGCGGCTGGCGCCCGGCGGCGATAGGCACGCTTGTTGCGCTTGGGGTGCTGGCACTGTTGATCCTGTTGCTTGGCCCTCTCATCAATCGGGCTCCTCTACACATTCTCCAGCTCGTTATAGGCGTCTTGCTCTTGGTGTTCGGACTGGGATGGTTGCGTAAGGCAATTCTCCGCGCGGCCGGAATCATTCCGCTTCACGACGAAGAAGCCATCTTTGCCTCACAGACGACTCGACTGGCCGAGGTCGCACGCCACCACACATCTCTCGATTGGATTGCTGGGTTGACAGCATTTAAAGCTGTGCTGCTGGAAGGACTGGAAGTCGTTTTCATCGTTTTGGCTGTGGGCGGCGGACGCGGATTATTGTGGCCGGCTGCGGCCGGAGCTCTTGCTGCCTGCGCGACAATTCTTTGCGTCGGGGCGATCATCCACCGGCCGCTCGCCCGAATTCCCGAGAACTCGCTAAAATTTGCAGTCGGGGTGATGCTGTCTTCCTTCGGCCTCTTCTGGTCTGGCGAGGGTCTTGGTGTGCCATGGCCCGGCGAGGATCTTGTCCTCCTGACTTTCGTCGGGCTGTTCCTTGGCGTCGGCATCACAACCGCGTCCTTGCTACGACGCAAACCAAGGGAAGCGCTGAAATGAATATTCTCGGTGACGTCGCCAAGGAACTTTTGGCCATGTTCCTCGCCGACGCCAGGCTGACCATCTCTATTCTGATCCTCGTGGCGATCGCCGCAATCACAGTCAGCTGGCTACACTTCGATCCTTTGATCGGTGGCGCTCTTCTCGCCGTCGGTACTGTGCTGATCCTTGTGGAGGCGGTCGCCCGCGAGGCCAAGCGAAGCGGATCATAATGCGCAATCTACCCGTGCTCTCGAACGATCGCGCTCGGCCGCGACGTCCTGTGGGGCGACAACTTGAAATCTTGAATACTATCAAGCGAGAATCAAGTTGGCCGTGCCGCAGTTGGCGATGGCTAGAGGCAAGTTTTGGATAAGGTTTTGCCTCTGCAATCCCGAGATACTCCCAATACTCACCTCAAGGGGACCGCAAGGATGAAACCAGTCGTTAGGCTGGCCAGGCTCCGTATGCGCGCGCGAGCCCCGTTGGATATTCGGCGAAGTATCGTGACCTCCTAGCACCATCCGCATGCTGACAACGTGCTAGGAATGTAGGAAGCGAGAGGGGCACCGTTTGTCGGAGCATTGCGATCGTCGCGCTGCTCAAGGCGTATAGGAACAGGTCATGTTGCCCAGTTTCAAGACGACAGAGACGCAGTTGAAAAGTCCTTCGATTCCGCCCCGCGCGACGCCGCCTTCGACAGGCGTCCCTCGCAACGATCGCGTCATATCTATCATCGGGCCCGACCTCACAATCGATGGCGATCTCATTTCCAAGGGTGAGCTGCGGATCGACGGTGTGGTTCAGGGCAGCATCCATGGAATCCGCGTAGTGCTCGGGGAGCAGGCACACATTACTGGGGGCGTCGTGGCAGAGGACGTTGTCGTACTCGGCCACGTGATGGGTTCAGTCCGCGGGCTGCGTGTCAGCCTCCAATCAACGAGCCATGTAGAAGGCGACGTCTACCATCAGGCTCTTGTCATCGAACAAGGCGCCTACTTCGAAGGCAAATCCACCCGGTCCGAGAATCCGCTGACGGTCGACGCCGAGCCCGAATCTATCGGTCTTAGCGGCACTGGTGTGCTCCCCTGAAGCGATACCA